>NZ_JBDKSX010000069.1:0-9222 GCF_039680435.1 Mizugakiibacter sp.
TGGGAATGGATCGCCGACAGCTATCCGGCCAACGCGGTCGGCCTGCGCTCGGTGGGCGAGGGCAACTTCGTCGTCGTCGACCGCACCGAGGGCCGGCAGACCATCATCGCCGAGGTCGACTACGCCGCCGCCGCGCTGACGCTGTACGAGGGCGCGATCCACATGGTGCAGTCGACGCCCTACCAGGTGGAGCGGCTCGACTGGGACGGGCGCAAGGCCTACGTCACCCGCACCCACGTCGACTACTACACCGACGCCATCGACTACACCAAGCTGAAGGTGCTGGAGCGCTTCGACGGCGCCAACGCCGGCCGCGGCACCGCGCACCACGGCGAGGTGCACGTGGTGCGCCGCGTCGCCGGCTACAAGAAGATCCGCTACTACAGCCACGAGAACATCGGCTACGGCCCGGTCAACCTGCCGGACCAGGAGCTGCACACCACCGCGGTGTGGTGGCAGCTGCCGCAGCCGCTGCTGGAAGCTTCGTTCGCCTCGCGGCAGGACGCGCTGGACGGTTTCCTCGGCGCCGCGCACGCGCTGCACATCGTCGCCACGGTTGCCGCGATGGCCGAGGGCCGCGACCTGCAGAAGGCGGTCGGCAGCGGCGACGGCGCCTGGTTCTCCACCGCCGACGGCCGTGGCCGCGGCCAGTGGCGCGCCGGCGACGGCGGCGTGGCCGATCCGGCCGCGGCGTCGGAATTCGTGCCGACGGTCTATCTGTACGACAACTTCCCCGGTGGCGTCGGCCTGAGCGAGCCGCTGTATCTGCGTCGCGCCGAGCTGATGGAGAAAGCGCGCGGGCTGGTCGCCGCCTGCGACTGCACGGCCGGCTGCCCGGCCTGCGTCGGCCCGATCCTCGCCGCCGACGAGCAGGCCGAGCGCACGCCGAAGGCGCTGGCCGCTCGCGTGCTGGCGCTGCTGGCGGACGCGTGAGCGCGCTGGCCGAGCAGCTGCGCCGGCTGCAGGCACAGGCCGGCCGCACGCTGTCGCCATCGCCGCGGCCGCGCGCCGCCGCCGGCGAGATCGATGCGCTGCGCCGCCTGCTGGGTTTGCGCGAGCGCGCGGCGCGTCCGGCGTCGCATCGCGCCGAAGTCGACCGCGCGCTGCCCGGCGAGGAGATCGCGCCCGGCCTGCGCCTGCTCGAGGCGCGCGCGCCGTGGCCCGCGCTGCCCGAGGTCGTGCATCTCGCCGCCTCGCCCGCGCAGCCGCTCGCGCGCGAACGCCTGCTCGCCTTCGACACCGAGACCACTGGCCTCGCCGGCGGCACCGGCACGCGCGCCTTCATGATCGGCGCGGCCGACTGGCACGACGGCGCGCTGCGCCTGCGCCAGCTCTACATCACCTGCCTCGGCGCGGAAGGGGCGATGCTGCGCGCGTTCGCCGACTGGCTGCGCGAGGACACCGCGCTGGTCAGCTACAACGGCCGCTGCTACGACGCACCGCTACTGGCCACGCGCTATCGCCTGGCGCGCCTGGCCAATCCGCTGGCCGGCCTCGTGCACGTCGACCTGCTGCACGCGGTAAGGCGCCGCTACCGCGGCCTCTGGCCGAACTGCCGCCTGCTGACCGCCGAGCGCATGCTGCTGGACGTGCTGCGCGAGGACGACCTGCCGGGTGCCGAGGCGCCGCAGGCGTGGCTGACCTATCTGCGCGGCGGTGCGGCGACCAACCTGCGCCGCGTCGCCGATCACAACGCCCAGGACCTGCGCAGCCTGGCCGGCCTGCTGGCGCATCTCGCGCATCTCGAGGCAAACGGCTGAGGGCGCGCCGACGCGCAGCGCGCGAAGCGGCAGGACATCGGAGGGAAGTGGCGCGCCCGGCGGGATTCGAACCCACGACCTCTGCCTTCGGAGGGCAGCACTCTATCCAGCTGAGCTACGGGCGCGTCTTCGGGATTGTCGCATGAACCTTCCGTGGTGCGGCATCCGCTCGGCTTCCTGCCTCGCCCTCGCGTCGGGCAGCCGAGTCCGCCGGACTCGGCAAAGCGCCCGCCGCTCGACCAGCCGAGCCGCGGGCGCGTCTTCGGGATTGTCGCATGGAATCGCCGCTGCGCCGATCCCGCCGCTGGGCTGTATGCGGACGGTTGTGGCATCGTGGCGGGTGCGACCGTGCGGCGGTGGACCCGCCGGCATGTCGGCGCGACACCGCCGCGCGGCGCGTGCCCAACGATCAAGGAGATCAACGCGTGAACAAAAGGACATTAATCGCGGCCGCGCTGGCCGCCGGCCTTGCCGCCGCGGGTGCGGCCCAGGCCGCCGTTTCGGTCGACGCCGGCGTGGAGCAGTTCGACTGGTACGAGTACTTCTCGCCGCCGCCGAACGTGCACGAGCACGGCCCGGTCGGATTCCTCGGCGCGGCGTGGACGCAGCAGAAGGACGCCGGCCTGCTGTTCGCGGCCTCGGCGAAGGCGTACGACGGCAAGATCACCTACGACGGCGGCGTCCAGGACGGCTTCGGCAACAACACGCCGTTCAGCACCAAGACGCGCTATCGCGGCTGGCAGGCCGAGGGCGACGCGCTGTACCGCACGCTGTGGAGCGGCTGGACGACGGACTGGTTCGCCGGCCTCGGCGTCAACCAGTGGTCGCGGCGCATCCGCAACGACAGCCTGCCCGGCGGCGAGCAGATCGAGGACTGGCGCTACTACTACCTGCGCACCGGCCTGCAGATCCGGCAGGAGGGCGGCCTGCGCTGGCACGGCGGGATCGCCCTGACCTTCCCGGTGCAGACCCACGAGGACGCGCACCTGACCGATTTCGGCGCGGACAGCAATCCGGAACTGCACCCGGGTAAGTCGATCGGCGGCGACCTCGAGGTCGGCTACCGCTTCAATCCGCACTGGGACCTGACCGGCTACTACACGATCCAGGACTTCGGGCGCTCGAGCGAGCAGTTGGTCGACGCCGGCGGACTGCAGTTCGTCGTCAGCCAGCCGCGTTCGCGCATGCAGAGCCTGGGCGTGCGGGTGAGCTACACGTTCTGAACGGTGTCGCGGGGCCGGCCGTGCCGGCCCCGCTTGCCGCGCCGCCGGTACGCCGACTACCGCCTGCACGGGAGGATCGGCTAAACTGCGCCCTTTTCGTGCTGGGCCGGCAGCCTTCCGGCCGAACGAGGCAGGGGTGATTCCGTGAGCGGTCCCATCAGCAAATCCGACCAGACCTTCCTCCGCCATTTCTTCGCCATGATCTCCGGGCTGGTGCTGCTGGCGCTGTGCCTGATCGGGCTGGCCATGTTCATCTACAGCCGGCAAACGATCAGCCCGAGTGCGACCCTTGAGTCGGCCGCCGATGCGGCGGCGGGCACGCGCATCGCGCCGGTCGGCGCGGTGTACGCCGGCGACACCGGCCGCGCCGCCATGCAGGCGGCGAAGGAAAGCGCCGACAAGGCCGCCGCCGCGCAGGTCGCCTATGGCGGCAGCACCGACGGCAAGACCGTCTACGACAACCTCTGCCACAGTTGCCACACCGCCGGCGTGGCCGGCGCGCCGAAGCTGGGCGACAAGGCGATGTGGAGCGCGCGCATCGCGCAGGGCCTCGACACCCTGGTCAAGCACGCCACCGACGGCTACCACGGCCCGGACGGCAACTTCATGCCGCCCAAGGGCGGCAACCCCGCGCTGAGCGGCGAGCAGGTCGCCAACACGGTCAAGTGGATGGTCGACCAGGTGAAGTGACGCGCGTTTGCGCGATGCGCAGCAGCGCATCGCGTGTGCGTCGCTTCGGCCGGTCATGGATGGCCGGCGACGGCCGCTTCGGGGACGAAGCCCTGTCGAGATGAGGCAGCACCGCGCCTAGTCCGCGCCCTCGAGCGCGCGCAGCCGCACCCGCTCTTCCGCCGCGAACGCGCTGAGCTGCGGGAAGAACGCCTCGAAATCCGCCGCCAGCCGCCCGGCCTGCGCGTCCAGCGCGGGCCCCGATTCCGCCAGCGGGTTGGCGCGGCTGAGCCGGTGCGACAGCCCGGCGAACACGTCGTCCAGCGTGGCGCGCTCGCGGTAGGCCGCGGGCAGCGCGTGCGCGCGCATGTAGGCGACGAAGCGGCGCAGCGCCGGCGGCTGCAGCGCGGCGTGCGCGTCCAGTACCGCGTGCAGCCACTGCGCGTAGGCGTCCAGCGGGCGGTCCGCCCAGCGCGCGAAATCCCCGGCGAGGCAGTGGTCGAACCACACGTCGAGCAGGATGCCGGCGTAGCGCCGCCACGGCGGCGCGAAGCGCGCGCGGCCGGCGACGACGATCGGATGCGCGTCGGTCCAGGCGTCGACCGCGCGGTGCAGGCGGATGCCGGCGCGCAGCGCGGGCGGCAGCGCGGGATCGGGCGCGCCGCGCACGAAGTCGCCGAGCAGGCTGCCGAACACCAGGGCGGGGTCGTCGCCGGCGAGCAGGGCGTGGGCGAGATGGTTCATGGCGGGTCCGCGCGGCGGCCGCGGTTCTGTCGGGCCGGCGTGGGCGGGTATCATGCGCGCATGACCGTGTCCCTGTCTCCCGCGCCCGCGACGTTTCCGGGCGAGGCGTCCGAATTCGCGCTCGCCGGGCCGGCCGGCCGGATCGAAGTGGCCGCCGACGTGCCCGCCGCCGACGCGCGCGCCGGCGTGGCGGTGATCTGCCACCCGCATCCGGTGCACGGCGGCAGCATGCGCAACAAGGTGGTGACGATGCTCGAGCGCGCGCTGCGCGAGTGCGGGCTGGCCGCCGTGCGCTTCAATTTCCGTGGCGTCGGCGCATCCGACGGCGCCTACGACGAGGGCCGCGGCGAGGGCGAGGACCTGGCCGCGGTGGCCGCGTGGGTGCGCGCCGTGCGCCCCGGCGACGCGCTGTGGCTGGGCGGTTTCTCGTTCGGCAGCTACGTGGCGCTGGCCAACGCGCGCCGGCTCGGCGTTGACGCGCTGATCACGGTCGCGCCGCCGGTCGGGCGCTGGCCGTTCGACGCCATCGCGCTGCCGGACTGCCCGTGGCTGGTCGTGCAGGGCGAGGACGACGAGCTGGTCGATCCGCAGGCGGTATTCGCCTGGACCGCGCAACTGGCGTCGCCGCCGACGCTGGTGCGCATGCCCGAGACCGGCCACTTCTTCCACCGCCGCCTGATCGACCTGCGCGGCGCGGTGAAGAACGGCGTGCGCGCCTGGCTGCCGCCCCTGCGCGACGCATGAGCACGAACGCGGCGGCCTTCGGCGCCGACCTGCCCGGCGCGCGCTACCGCGCCGGCGTCGCCGCGCGGCGCTGGGAGGACGACCCCGCGCAGCACGCCGCGCTGGCCGAACTCGACCGCCTGCACGCGGCGCTGGCGGCGCCGGCGGGCGCGCTGGCGCGCCTGCGCGGCGCGCTCGGCGCGCGCGCGCCGACGCCGCCGGGGCTGTACCTGTGGGGCAGCGTCGGCCGCGGCAAGACCTTCCTCACCGACCTGTTCTTCGAGGGCCTGCCGGAGCCGCGCAAGCTGCGCCGCCACTTCCATCGCTTCATGGCCGAGGTGCACGCCGCGCTGCGCGCGCTCGACCACCGCGAGGATCCGCTGCGCGAGGTCGCCGCGCAGATCGCCGGGCGCGCGCGCGTGCTCTGCCTCGACGAGTTCCTGGTCGCCGACATCGGCGACGCGATGATCCTGGCCAACCTGCTGAAGCACCTGTTCGCGCACGGCGTGGCGCTGGTGACCACCTCCAACACGCCGCCGGCGCGGCTGTACCGGGACGGCCTGCAGCGCGCCAGCTTCCTGCCGGCGATCGCGCTGCTGGAGCGGCACTGCCGCGTGGTCGAGCTGGTGTCCGCGCACGACTGGCGGCTGCGCGCGCTGACCCGCGCGCCGGTTTACCGCACGCCGGCCGGCGCCGAGGCCGAGCGCGCGCTGGCCGCGATCTTCGAGCGCGTGGCGCGCGGCGCGGCCGAGGAGGGCGGCAGCGTGGTGGTCAACGAGCGCGCGATCGCGCTGCGCCGCCGCGCCGGCCAGGTCGCCTGGTTCGACTTCGCCGCATTGTGCGAGGGGCCGCGCGCGGTCGCCGACTACATCGAGCTGGCGCGCGGCTACGCCACCGTGCTGGTGTCCAACGTGCCGCAGTTCACGCCGGAGATGGAGGACGAGGCGAAGCGCTTCATCCACCTGGTCGACGAGTTCTACGACCGCCGCGTCAAGCTGGTGCTGTCGGCGGCGGCGCCGATCGTCGAGCTGTACGACGGCGCGCGCCTGCGCGCCGAGTTCGCGCGCACCGAATCGCGCCTGATCGAGATGCAGAGCGAGGCCTACCTCGCGCTGGAGCATCAAGGCTAGCGCGCGCCCCGGGCGGGCGTGGGCGCGGAGCGGGATCGCCGCGCCGCGTCAGGCGGGCAGCCCGATCGGCATGTCCGGAGGCGCGTCATCGCCGTCGACCGTCGCGCTGTACGCGGCGAACAGGCGCATCTCCTCGCGATCCATGCGCTGGACGATCAGCCGGCAGATCGTGTCGAAGCCGTCAGCGTAGGCCTGCAGGTCGCCGCCCTCGGCGCAGGCGTCGAAGAACGCCGTGGCCTGGCGCGAGGTTTCGCGGATCTCGCCGTAGTACGCATCGGCCAGCGCGCCGACCTCCGCTTCGCGCGCCAGCGCGGAATAGAACTCCAGATCCTCCTCGTGCACGTGGTTGAGGATCGTGGTGCGCGCCAGGCGCAGCAGGGTTTGGCCGTCCGGCGTGTCGATCGCCGTCGCGCCCAGCGCCTGCAACAGCGCGCGGATGGCGCGGTGCTGGCGGTGCATGACGTCGAGTTTCAGCATGACGGTCTCGGAGCGGGGCGCTGCATGTCCGTCGCGGCGGTGGGAGAGATGGCTTCACGCCATCGACGGACATTTGCCGACTCGAGCACAGCTATACGCCGCGGTCGCGCGCGCGTAAACGCGACCAACGTATAGGCCGCGGTCGTCACGAATTGTTTCCCTTGCACTGGACACGCGCGGAAGAGTGGGTGTGCGCACGCGCGGCGTCGCACGGCTGACCCGAGTCAGGGCCGCCGGCGGCTTCGGCGCCTACGCTGGGCGCCCCTTCCCCCCGAGGAGTTTCCCCGTGAGTCTGACCGCCACCCTGCGGCACCAGCACGCCGAGATGCGCGCCCTGCTCGAGGACGTGCGCCGCCACGGCATTGCCAGCGCCGAAGGCCGCCAGCGCCTCGCCAAGGCGCGCGACCTGATCGTCGACCACCTGCGCCGCGAGGATGCCGAGCTGTATCCGGCCCTGCGCAGCAGCGTCGCCACGCAGGCGATCGCCAACACCTATGCCGACGAGATGCAGGAACTGTCGCGCGAGATCGTCGCGTTCTTCGACGCCTACCGGAACGGCGGCGACGACCTCGCCTTCGCGCGCGGTTTCGGCCGCCTGCTCGGCACGCTCAACCAGCGCTGGACGCGCGAGGAAGTGCGCCTGTATCCCGCCTACGAGACGCACTGCGCGTCGAACGCGGCCTGATCGCGGCGGCTCCGGCCGCCGCGCGGGGCATCGCGGCGCGGATCGCGCTAGCATCGACCGGCCTTCCGCCGGAGAAACCGCCATGCGCGCATCCGCGCTCGCCTTCGTCGTTGCCTCGATGTTCGCCGCCGCCGGCGCGAGTGCCGCCGGCGCGGCCGATCCGGCCGCCGCGCTGACCCGGCAGGAGCTGCCGCAAGTCACCGCCTGGCGGCGCGACATCCACCAGCATCCCGAGCTGAGCAACCGCGAGACGCGCACCGCCGCGCTGGTGGCCAAGCAGCTGAAGGCGCTCGGCCTCGAGGTGCATACCGGCATCGCGCACACCGGCGTGATCGGCATCCTCCGCGGCGGCAAGCCGGGGCCGAAGCTGGCGCTGCGTGCCGACATGGACGCGCTGCCGGTCACCGAGGAGGTGGACCTGCCGTTCGCCTCGAAGGCGAAGGGCGAATACCGCGGCAAGCCCGTCGGCGTGATGCACGCCTGCGGCCACGACGCGCACACCGCGATGCTGCTCGGCATCGCCAGCGCGCTGGCCGGCATGAAGAAGGATTTGCCGGGCGAGGTGATGTTCGTGTTCCAGCCGGCCGAGGAAGGCGCGCCCGCCGGCGAGCAGGGCGGCGCCTCGCTGATGCTGGACGAGGGCCTGTTCGGCAAGCTCGGCTTCAAGCCGGACGCGATGTTCGGCATGCACGTGGTCAGCTCGCTGAACGTCGGCGAGGTGGCGGTGCGGCCCGGTCCGGCGATGGCCGGCTCCGACTGGTTCCGCATGGTCGTGCACGGCCGCCAGACGCACGGCGCGATGCCGTGGAACGGCGTCGACCCGATCGTCACCGCCGCCGAGATCGTCACCTCGGCGCAGACCATCGTCAGCCGCAAGCTCGACATCAGCACGCTGCCCGCGGTACTCAGCTTCGGCATCTTCGAGGGCGGCGCGCGCTACAACATCGTGCCCGACCAGGTCGAGCTGCAGGGCACCATCCGCACCTTCGACGACGGCATGCGCCGGCAGGTGTTCGACAACCTCAAGGGCATCGCCGAGCACGTCGCCGCCGCCAACGGCGCCACGGTGGAGGCGCAGATCCCGGTCGGCGACAGCAACCCCGTGCTGGTCAACGATCCGGCGCTGGAAGCGAAGGTGAAGGCCAGCCTAGTCGAGGCGCTCGGCGCCGCGCACGTGCACGCGGCGAAGCCGTGGATGGCGTCGGAGGATTTCGCCTACTTCGCCAAGGCGGTGCCCAGCGTGTACTTCTTCGTCGGCGCGACGCCCGCCGGGCAGGATCCGGCCACCGCGCCGGCCAACCACTCGCCGAAGTTCTTCCTCGACGAGGGCGCGCTCGGGGTCGGCATGCACGCGATGCTGCAGGCCGCGCTGGACTTCCTGCACGGCGCGCCGGCCGGCGCCTGAACGCCGCGCCGCGCTCAAGCCGGGCGCGCGTCGGCCGATACAGAGGGCGAAGGCGGGGGAAAGCGATCCTCCGCCGCGCTGGCCACGCGCCTAGCTGCGGCAGATGGCCGGCGCACCGATCCGGGAGATGCCGCGCCTTCGCGACGCCTGCGCCCATGCCGATCGCCGCCGCCAACGCCCCGCCCCCCGCGCGCGGCATCCCCGAATTCCGCGCGCGATGCCGGCCCGGACCTGCGCCGCGCGCGCCCGCCGCGGGAGCACACGTGCGATGAACGCCCGACTGCTGTCGCCCATCGCCGCACCGGAGCCGGCCCGCCTGCTCGACACGCTGGCCGAGATCACCCACAAGCGCGACCTGGAAGCGCTCGACCGCAGCCTGCTGGTATCGCTGGCGGAGCTGGTGCCG
>NZ_JBDKSX010000070.1:0-2722 GCF_039680435.1 Mizugakiibacter sp.
ACCCCGCACCATCGCCCTGCGTCCGCCTGCACGTCCCGCGCACGAGGCGTCGGCAGGGTGGGCTTCAGCCCACCAACGACCGCTTGGCGCGCGTCAGCAACTGGTCGAGCAGGGCGATGCCGAGGTCGATCTCCTCGGGCGTGATGTGCAGCGACGGCGCGAACGTGATCACGTTCTTGTAGTAGCCGCCGATGTCCAGCACCAGGCCGATGCGCTGGCCGCGATGTTCCAGTTCGCCGGCGAGGCCGATGTCGACCATGCGGTCGACCAGCTTCTTGTTCGGCGTGAAGCCGTCCGCCGCGCAGATCTCGGCGCGCAGCGCCAGGCCGAGGCCGTCGACGTCGCCGATTTCCGGATGGCGCTGCTGCAGGTCCTTCAGGCCGGCGAGGAAGTGCTTGCCCTTGGCCGTCACCATCGCCGCGTAGTCGGTCTCGGCCATCATCTTCATGGCTTCCAGGCCGACCGCGGTGCCGAGCGGATTGGCATTGAAGGTGGAGTGCGTCGAGCCCGGCGGGAACTGCTTCGGGTTGATCAATTCCTCGCGCGCCCAGATGCCGGACAGCGGGTTGAGGCCGTTGGTCAGCGCCTTGCCGAACACGATCACGTCCGGGTTGACGCCGAAGTGCTCGATCGCCCACAGCTTGCCGGTGCGGTAGAAGCCCATCTGGATCTCGTCGACCACCAGCAGGATGCCGTACTGATCGAGCACCTTCTTCAGGCCCTTGAAGTAGTTCATCGGCGGGACGACGTAGCCGCCGGTGCCCTGCAGCGGCTCGACGTAGAACGCGGCGTACTCGCACTCGCCGACCTTCGGGTCCCAGATGCCGTAGTACTCGGTCTCGAACAGGCGCGCGAACTCGCGCACCAGCTGTTCGCCATACTCCTCCTTGCTCATGCCCTTGGGGCCGCGGAAGTGGTACGGGAACGGCAGGAACATCGCGCGGTCGCCGAAGTGGCCGTAGCGGCGGCGGTAGCGGTAGCTGGAGGTGATCGACGAGGCGCCGAGCGTGCGGCCGTGGTAGCCGCCCTCGAAGGCGAACATCAGGCTCTTGCCGCCCTTGTAATTGCGCACCAGCTTGAGCGAATCCTCCACCGCCTGCGCGCCGCCGACGTTGAAGTGCACGCGGCCCGGCAGGCCGAACTTGCGCTCGGCGTCCTGCGCGATGGTGCGCGCCAGCTCGATCTTCTCCACGTGCAGGTACTGGCTGGCCACCTGCGGCAGGCGGTCGATCTGGCGCTTCAGCGCGGCGTTCAGGCGCGGGTTGGCGTAGCCGAAGTTGACCGCCGAGTACCACATCTGCAGGTCGAGGTAGGGCGTGCCCGCCGCGTCGTAGATGTAGCTGCCTTCGCAGCGGTCGAAGATCTTCGGCGGATCGCTGTAGTGCACGGTGTCGCCGAACGAGCAGTAGCGGGCCTCGTCGGCCAGCAGTTCGGCCTCGCGCGCGGAGGCGACATCGGCCGCTGCGGCCGGAAGGGTGGCATTACGCATGGTGGGCGGCGTCCTGCGGAAGGGGAGGAAGGCAGTCGGCGGAAAGCGTGCCGGCCGCCAGCGCCGGCAGCAGTTCCAGCGCGTCGGCGAAGCCGACGATCGGCACGTGCGGAATGCCGGCGTGCCGGCAGTGCTCGATCAGGCGGTGCTTGGCGAACACCAGGTCGGCCTCGCCGGCGGCGCAGAAGTCGGACGCGCCGTCGCCGATCAGCAGCACGCGCCGGTGCGTGTTGTGCGCGCGCACCGCGCCGGCGCACTTGCACATGCCGCTGGCCTTGCGGCAGTCCGCGTCGGCGTAGGGGAATTCGAGGCGCCAACTGCGCGCGCCGGTGGCGATCAGGCGGTTGGCCTGGATCGGCAGCGCGTCGAGGCCGTGGCGTGCGAGGATCGCGCGGATCGCGTAGTCGAGCCCGTCGCTGACGACGCGCACCGGCAGGCTCGCGCGGGTTGCCGCGGCGACGAACGCCGGGAACGCCGGGTCGATGCGCATCTCCCCGAGCTGCGCGTCGAGTTCCGCGCGGCTCATGTCGAGCAGGGCGACCTGCCCGGCCATGCACTCGCGCGAGCCGATGCGGCCGGCGCGCCAGGCGCGCTCGAGCTCCTCCCACTCCGGGCGCGCGTAGCGCTCGAGCAGGGCGTCGGTGATGTCCTCGACGGCGATGGTGCCGTCGAAGTCGCACAGGATGGTCCAGGGTGACACGCCGTTCTCCGCATTGGCGCCGGGCGCCGCAGCGGCACTAGAGCACCCGGCCCTTTCTGCCGGCTTACGCGCGACGGTGACGCGGGTCGCGGTTCAGCGCGGCGTCGGCGTCGCGTCGGGCAGGATGCGCACCAGCACGCGCTGGCCGATGCGCAAGCCGGGATCGCGCTGCAGGGCCAGCACGCAATCGACCGCGCGCGCGTCGCTGTCCTGCGCGGCGTCGTCGGCGAGGCGGCTCGGGCCGAACACCAGGCCGACGCGCAGCACCTGCGCCGGCACGACCGTCGCGCGCGGATCGTCGCCGTCGACGGTCACCTCGGCGCGCATGCCCGGATGCACCGCGGCGACGAACGCCTCGTTCAGCTCGGCGCGCACGATGCGCGGGCGATCGGGCAGCAGCTCGAACAGCGCCTGCGCGGATTGCGCGGACACCGTCGCGCCCGGCTGCACCGCGCGGCGCGCGATCCGGCCGGCGACCGGCGCGCGCAGCGTGCGCAGCGCCAGTGCCGCGCGCGCCGCGGCCAGCCGCGCGG
>NZ_JBDKSX010000071.1:0-3359 GCF_039680435.1 Mizugakiibacter sp.
CGCGCGCCGCGCGCCAGAGCGCGGCGTCCGGCGTCGCCGCCGCCGCGGCGTGCGCGCCGGCGCCGGGCAGCACCACCGCGGCGAACTCCTCGGCGACCGCGGCGCGGTGCGCGGCCAGCTCGGCCTCGAGCGGCTCCCACGCGGGATAGTCCAGCGCCAGCGCGACGCGCGCGCGCGCCAGCGCGTCGGCCGGCACGTCGTGGGTCTGCGCGTCGCCGAGCATCTGCACGCGGTTCTCCAGGCGGCGCAGGAACAGGTAGGCCTCGCGCAGGCGTTTCGCGCGCGCGCCGGCGATCAGCCCGCGCGCCTCGCAGGCGCCCAGCGCCGGCAGCAGGCCGCGCGCGCGCAGGCTGGGTTCGCGGCCGCCGCGGATCAGTTGCAGCAACTGCACGATGAACTCGATCTCGCGGATGCCGCCGGGGCCGAGCTTGAGGTTGTCGGCGAGATCCTTGCGCGCCACCTCGGCGTCGATCAGCGCCTTCATCTCGCGCAGGCCGGCGAACGCGGTGTAGTCGAGGTAACGGCGGTAGACGAATGGACGCAGCAGCTCGCCGAGGCGCTTGCCGGCGACCAGATCGCCGGCGACCGGGCGCGCCTTGATCCAGGCGTAGCGCTCCCAGTCGCGGCCCTCGCGCTGGTAGTACTGCTCCATCGCCGCGAACGACAGCGCGACGCGGCCGGCATTGCCGAACGGGCGCAGGCGCAGGTCGACGCGCGCGACGATGCCGTCGTCGGTGGGCTCGGCCAGCAGCCGCACCAGCTGCTGGCCGAGGCGGGCGAAGAACTCGCCGTTGTCCAGCGCGCGCGTGCCGTCGGTCTGGCCGGCCTCGGGGTAGGCGAACACGAGATCGACGTCGGAGGAGAAGTTCAGCTCCGCGCCGCCGAGCTTGCCGAAGCCGAGCACGATCAGCCGCTGCGCGGCGCCATCGGCGCTGCGCGGCACGCCGTAGCGCCGCTCCAGGCCGCGCGCGGCCCACGCCAGCGCGGCCTCGATCAGCGCCTCGTACAGCGCGCCGGTGGCGGCCAGCGTGTCGGGCAGCGGATCGAGGCCGTTGACGTCGCGGAACACCAGGCGCAGCGCCTCGGCACGGCGGAAGCGGCGCAGCGCCGCCAGCATGGTCGACTCGTCGGCGTCGGCGCCCGGCAGCAGCGCCAGCCGCGCGGTGGCGTCGGCGGGGTCGCGCAGACGCGCGACGCCGGCCGGCGCCAGCAGCGTCGGCTCGCGGCGCAGCGCGTCGTAGGCGAAGTCGCTGGCCAGCAGCAGCCGGCGCAGGCGCTCGGCGACGCCGGCGTCGTCGTGCAGCGGCACCCCCGTCTCGCGGCAGCGCGCGGCGAGTTCGGCATAGCGTTGTTCGATCAGCGCGGCGGCCGCGCGCGGCAGATCCCGTTCCATGCGCGCATTGTGGCAGCAGCGCGGGTCCGGCCAGTAGCGTCGCCAGCCGGCGCCGCGTCATCGCATCGCCGCGCGGCGGCGGATGGCGACTCGGCGCTCCGGCACCGCGAGGGCAATCGCATCCGGCTGCACTTTGCCCTCCTGCTTCACCACGCGGATCGGCAGGCGGCCTTCGTCATGGGCCTTCATGAAGTTCGCCAGGATCTGCGTGCATCCCGCCCTGTATCCGCGTAGGGGCTATACGGTCCGAGCGGCATCGACGCCTGCCGCACGCTCAGGCCCGCAGCCTGCGCGAGCGCCTGCAGATCTTCCCGGCCGCCGGCCCGAGCCGTCGTCGACAGCACCATCACCCGCGCCGGCATCACCCAGCGAGCACTTTTCATGACGCGCTCCATTGCCCACAGCGCGGGAAGGGTCCCGCGTTCCGTGCGCCGCGGCATCACGAACCGCGGCACCGGATACGTTCCGCAATCGCCAAGGGGGATGACAGGGGTTCGGGGAGGAATCCCGACGGCAGCGCGACGGGCGGGCAGGTTCGCCGACAGCCGCAATGGCGACGAACAAAAGCGACCCGCCGGATCGCCCCGGCGGGTTGCCCTCTCCAAACAACGTCGGTCTTTTTTCGTGCGGGCAGGCTTCCGTGCGCGGGAACGTCAGCGTGCCGGTTGCGCCAGCGCAACCGTCGGCTGCGCGCCATCCGTGGCGGTGCGCGCGGCGACCAAACTGACCGGGATGCGCCCCTCCCGGACCGCCTTCATGAACTTGTCCCGGGACCGGTCATATCCGGCCCTGTATTCCACGTAAGCGGTATGCGGCCCGAGCAGCATCGCCACCTGTCGCACGGTCAGGCCCGACGCCTGTGCCAGCGTTTCCAGGTCATCCTGGCCGGGGCCGGCCAGCGCCGCCGTCGACAGCACCATCGTCAACGCCACCACCAAGCGAGCTTGCTTCATGACACCCTCCGTCGTCTGCGGCGCGGGAAGAGCCCCGCGTTCCGCGTGCCGCGGCGATACGAACCGCGACATCGGACGGGTTCCGCAATCGCCGGCGGCGATGACAGGGCGTCGAGGCAGGGCCGCGACGGGGCGGTCGCGGGCAAGGCGCGTCGGCGACCGCAGCGGCGCCGGGAAAAACAGCGGCCCGCCGAGTCGCCCCGGCGGGCCGCCCCCTCCCCACGCACCGCGTGCGTGCGCGTGCGTTCTAGCGCAAATCCCCGCCCCTGCCACGCCGCAGTGCAGCACGTGGCGCCGGCGGCGGCGGTCAACATTTCGTTCATGACTGTTTGCTTACAGTGCCGCTCCTCCGGATGACGGAAACGACGCGGCATGCGCGCCAGCTCCCGGCCATCGCGAACGCGACGACAGTGTGCCGGGCCCGCCAAGCGGGTGGCGCTGACGCTGCTGCTGGGCGCTGCCTTCGTGCTGTGGAGCGCGCTGCTGGACGGTGCCCCGGGCATTTCGCCCGCGATGCTGCTGGCTGCACCCGGGACGCCGCTGCGGCTGCTCGCCAACGCCCTGCCCGGCCTGCTGCTGGCGCTGCTGCTGTTCGCGCTGACCCGCCGCGCCTTCGCCGCGCTCGGCCTCGCCCTGCTGACCGAGGCGCTGCTGTACCGCGCCAACGCGCTCAAGTTCGCCAACCTCGATGCGCCGCTGATGCCGGCGGACTTCCGCATGCTCGGCCAGCTCGGCAAGGGCGCGGGCCACGTGCTCGCCGGCTACGTGCCAGCCGGCCTCGCCGCGCTGGCGCTGGCGCTGCTGGCCGCTGCGCTGGTGCTGCTGCGCCGCGAGCCGCCGCTGCTGCCGCGCCGACCGCTGCCGCGGCTGGCGCTGGCGGGCTTCGCGCTCGCCGCGCTGGCCACGCTGTGCGCCGGCGTGCCGGTCTGGCGGCAGGTCTACGCGCCGCAGCGGCTCGGCCTGCAGCCGTGGTCGGCGGCGCTGACCGCCGACCCCGCCGGCCGGGTCAGCAC
>NZ_JBDKSX010000072.1:0-22434 GCF_039680435.1 Mizugakiibacter sp.
CTGATGACCCACATGCTGCCGAGAGCGGCGCGAGCAGTTGAGCCGTGGCTGCGCGAGCACGTAACAGACCCGCGTTTTTGGGACGGCGAATATGACACCACGCACACCGGGGAGTACGCGCTGCCGGAGCCAACGGCGTCCGACCGTGCAGCGATGCTTGAGTGCTATAAGGCACAGCCGAACCCGCTGGAAGGCAAGAACGTGGTCGCGGTGCAGGTGTGACGCCGAACTCAAATTCTCCGACACCCGATGTCGGTTAACTCGACCGCCAACAACGGAGGGCCGCGCCAATGCTCACTCTCGAAAAACCAAACGCGACAACGCCACAAGCGTTAAGCGACAACCAGCAGAAGCCGAAGCTGCTGGAGCAGATGCGCGCGGCCATTCGCACAAGGCACTACAGCCTCGCGACCGAGAAGAACTACCTGCAGTGGGCCAAGCGCTTCATCCTCTTCCACGGCAAGCGCCATCCGGCCGACATGGGCGCGCCTGAGGTCGAGGCCTTCCTGTCCGCGCTGGCCACCGAGCGAAACGTCTCGGCCAGCACGCAGAATCAGGCGCTCCACGCCGTCCTGTTCCTCTACCGAGACGTGCTGCACGTCGACCTGCCATGGCTCGACGGCATCACCCGCGCCAAGGCATCGAAGCGCCTGCCGAGCGTTCTCACGCAGCAGGAAATCGCCGCCCTGCTGGCGCACGTCAGCGGCACCAACGGCCTCATCATCAAGCTGCTCTACGGCACCGGCATGCGCATCAAGGAATGCCTGCGCCTGCGCGTCAAGGACATTGATCTTGCCCGCCGTCTCATCACCATTCGCGAAGGGAAAGGCAACAAGGATCGCGTGACCATGCTGCCGGCCAGCCTCGTCGACGATCTGATCGTGCACATCGAAGAGCGCCTCCGCTGGCACAACATCGACCTCGCCACCGGCCATGCCGACGTCGAAATGCCAGACGCGATCGCGCGCAAATACCCGCGCGCGGCATCGGAATGGGCGTGGCAATACGTGTTCGCTGCGCCCGGATATAGCACCGATCCGCGCACCGGAAGCGTGCGCCGCCACCACTGGAGCGAGCGAAATATCCAGCGTGCGGTAAAAATCGCAGCGCGTGAGGCGCGCATCCACAAGATTGTCCATCCGCACACCCTGCGGCATAGCTTCGCCACCCACCTTCTCGAAACGGGTAGCGACATCCGCACCGTGCAGGAACTGCTCGGCCACTCCGACGTCTCCACCACCATGATCTACACGCACGTCATCAACCGCGGAGCCTGCGGCGCAACCAGCCCGCTCGACCGGATCACAGCATGAACAGCCCCCTCGAAATCGCCACCAAGGCCGTGCAGCTCTACGCCGAGAGCCATCCCCGCCCGCCACACGTCACCCAGCGCCAGGCGGCCAAGATGCTCGACCTGTCGGCACCCACCGTGAGCAAGCTCGTGAAATCTGGCAAACTGAAGCTCAACGGCGCCGGCTTGATCCCCATCGGGCAGATCGACGAGCTGCTGGCGGCCCGTTCCGCGACGAACTGATCCCCAAAAATTCCCCAGGCGTGCCGGAAACCCGATAAAACACGGAGTTTCCGGTGCCGATCGCCGGCACCACCCTATTTAAACGGTTTTGCTTTTGATCGGCAAAACCCATAAAAATCAAGAGACTTTCCGCATGGCCGGAAAGTTCTTTGATTCACAAAACGATAAAAATTAAACTGTCTCTCCCCAAAAATTACGCGGGAGGCTCCCCAGATGGCTTCGATCACGCAGACGGCGAAGGGCTGGCGCGCGCAGGTGTATGTGCGCGGGGTTCGGGATTCGCAGTGTTTTCGCACCAGGCGCGAGGCGGCGGCGTGGGGAGCCGCCCGCGAATCCGAGCTGCGCGAGGCGGCGTCCAAGCCGGCCGGCGAGACGCGATCGCTGCGCGATGCGCTCGAGCGCTACCGCGACGAGGTGACGCCGACGAAGCGCGGGCGGCGCTGGGAGACGTTGCGCATCGAGTCGATGCTGGCGCAGGGCATGCTGCCGCTCGACAAGCCAATCGGCCGGATCGAGCCGGATGACTTCAACGCCTGGCGTGCTGCACGCCAGCGCGAGGTGCAGGCCGGCACGGTGCTGCGGGAATTCGGGATCCTTTCGGCGGTGTTCGAGACGGCGCGGCGGGAGTGGCGCTGGGTGGCGGCGAACCCGGTGGCGGACGTGCGCAAGCCGCCGGCGCCGGCGCACCGCGAGCGGATCATCACCCGGGCGGAGGCGCATGCGATGCTGCGCGCGCTTGGCCACACACCGCGGCGGCCGCCGCGATCCATCACCCAGGCGGTGGCGATCGCCTTTCTGCTCGCGCTGCGCACGGGGATGCGGGCGGGCGAGATCTGCGGGCTTGAATGGCGCCAGGTGCACGCGCACCACTGCAATCTGCCGGTGACCAAGACGGTGGCGCGCGACGTGCCGCTGACGCCCAAGGCGCGCCGCCTGATCGAGCGCATGCGCGGATTCGATGCGGTGAAGGTGTTCGGCGTGAGCGCGCCGACGCTCGACGCACTCTTCCGGCGCGCTCGCAGGAATGCCGGGCTCGATGGCTTCACCTTCCACGACACGCGCCACACGGCCGCGACCTGGCTGGCGCATCGCATCAACGTGCTTGATCTGTGCAAGATGTTCGGATGGAAGGACCCGAAGCGGGCGATGACCTATTACAACCCGACCGCGGCCGACATCGCGCGCCGGATCGGCTAGACGTAGCAGATCGGGCTTGTCGAGAAGCTGAAGTCCCCGGTTTTTCTCTGCCATGCGAAATAGAGATCTCCGGCCGGGGTGAGAGAGGTGCTTTTGATTCCAGATGGCGTCAGGACGCTTCCATATGCCCGCGTGGTGCCAGGCTTAAAGAATGCCGCGGCTTTCGCCTCGATTCTTTGAATGCCGAGATCGACCGATCCGGTGATTGATCCATACCCTGAGGTGTTCGATGCGCTGCGCCAGGCATCGGCTATAGCGTCGACGTTGAGCGGAAGGCTGCTTCTGCTCCATCCTCCAGTCGACATGTCAGGCGGCGGTGGAAGGGAAAGCGAAGATGCGAGGCTTCCACCCCATGATGGCGCCGACCAGCTCACCGTTTCCGATTTTTGATAGAGAGTCCTTGGCGCTGGAAGTTTTGTAGCCCAGCCAGTGCCATCCCATATGTCGCAGGTGATGTAGTCTCCGCACACCGGATAACCGTATCCTGCATAGGGCGCGTCGTGCAGCGCGAATTCCTGCGTGATTGTCGCTACCTGGTGCAGCTTCAGTGAGTCGATTTCGACATCGTTTTCCAGGAGGTAGATGCCGAATTCATATTCCTTTTGGCAAGTCGTCGTCGCATAGCAGGCTGCGTTAGTCACCCATTGAAAACCGCTCGACCCCGGGCAAAGCGTATCGGAATAAATCACAGAACCGCTTTCGCTGTACGCGGTCGTTATATAGCTCATTTTCCCGTGGTATTCCTTCTTGATGCGTGCTGCCTTTGGAGCACCGGCGCTGTTGTAGTAGGCGTAGCGTGCATAAGTATAGGTGTCGAAGTTGTTGTTGTCGTATTCGAGAGACGCGTCAGGGTCCCAATATCGACCTGGGGTTCCCCAAGCGACCGTTATCTCAGGAGATCCGCAGGTGTATGAAATATCCCCTGTTTGCGATGGAAACGAAAATGCCGAATCATTGCTCGGCTGGCCTTGCGAAAGCTCCACGTCCTTCATCACCTCGACCGACGAAACGACGAGCCCAGATCCATCTGCACCGCCCTTCCCGGTGATCGACAGCTCGACCAGCGAAAAAATGTCGCGCACCGACGGGACGCCTGGCGAGCTGTATGCCACTCGGGAAACGCTCACGAGAACGCGGCTGCCGTTGGTCCATACATCTTCGAGAAGGGCGCTCGAAATGCTGTAGGTATAGCCGTATGAGGCGTAGGTGAAGTAGGTGCACTGCACGTCCTCGACGATGACCACCGGAGTGGGCGCGGCGGCGGGCGGGTCGGTGACGAGTTCGAAGCGGCCGAATTCGATGATGGAGAGCGTCACGCGCACCTGCTGCGAGGATTCGTTCGGGAATGAGAACGCCAGGGAGATGAGCCAGCGCTTGCCGTCCTCGTCGACATGGATGAACTTGTCGGCGCCGAGCTGGGTGCCGTAGATCACGCCGCCCGAGATCATCGCGTAATTTCGCCACTCGTGGCCGAGCGCGGTATCGGCCGCGATTTCATCGGGCGTGCGGACGATGGCGGGGAGCCCGAGGTCATACAGCCAGGCGGAGCCGTGCGTGGGCGTGGGGATGGTCTTGGTATTGCCGCCGGCGGCGGCGATCACGCCGCTGGTGCACAGGCCATGCCAGGGCCACCCCCAAAGCGTGAATCCGGCCAGGATGCCGACGCCCTTGATGTCAGGCAGCGCCATCAGGTCTTGACCACCATGACGACGAAGGTGAACAGGCCGTCGGTCGACTTCGCGGTGACTTCCTCCGCCTGAACTTCGGCGGCCTGCTTACGCTCGATGCCGGTCCTGGAGCGGATCGGCGGCGGCGTGTCCGCAGGGTCGAGCCGGTTTTCTTGAGCCGGGCGCGACACCAGGCGATTGAGGTCATTCAGCATGGTCAGATCGCGGTTTCCTGAAGGGTCTGCGTCTGCAGCGAGACGTCGGTATAGGACCCGGCGACGGTGAGCGCCGACGTGCGCCTGGTGTAGATCGGCACGGCGTTGGCGACGCCGCTGTTGACCGCGGTCGACAGGGTGAGCGGGTCGCCTGCAACCGCCGTGGCGAGTCCGCCGGACGAGAGCGCCAGCTTGAATTCGGTGGCCGGCGCGCCGCTGCCGGATGCGGCATCGACGACATTCACCTGGATTGCCGTCACGCCCGGATTCGATGCGTCCTGCGCCTTCGTTCCCGGGGTCGCCGTCGACGGCGATCCGAAGTAGATCACCTTGTCGACCGGACCCAGGCCTCCGCTGGTGTTCTGCGTGGCGGTCAGCGGATTGAGCGCGGTGATTTCCTGCGTCAGCGCGGCGTCGTGAAAGAATGAGAAGCTGATGGTCATGGCGGTTCCTTATGGCACATTGAATTGCAGCGTGTCGGCCGGGATGACGACCTGATAGCTTTGGGCGACGCTCTTGGTCACGGGATTGCGGTCTGCATCCGACACGCCAGGCATCGCCACCCTGAATCCCTGCACGGGATAGCTCCCGGCGGTGTAGTACGGGTTCGGAAAGCTCTTGCTCCCCACATTCGGAATGTTGTCGACGACGATGCTCTGCGGCGGATTGAGCAGGAGCCCCATCAGCGCATCGGAATAGGGCGTGATGCCGAACGTGTTGACCGTCAGCGAGGGCGCTTCCGCCGCCCAGTCCTGCGTCTCGACGGCCGAAGCCGGCGGTGCGGGCGGCGTCAGCGTGCTCGGCGTGATGATTCCGGCCCCGCCGATGCCGAAGCACGCCAGGTCGAATTCGCTCAGCGCGGACCCGGCTTCGAGGTCGAGCGTGTGAACGACGCGCACGACCTTTCCAGTCGCGTCGAGCGCGGTCGTGGAGATGGCGATGTGCTTGTCGAGGTCAAGGTCGGGGTCGCACAAGATGGCGTTGGTGACGCGCGCGCCGCGATGGCTGCCCAGAATCTTGACCTTCGCCTGGTCGAGCAGGGTGTTGATCGCCTCGTCCGACGCGCTGCGCGGGGCATCGGGCGCGTAATCCTGCTCGCCGCCGCCATCCATCAGCGGCGCCACGTCGAGCGCGGCTTCCCATGCCGTGCCGTCGAAGCTGCTGGCCAACGCACCGCGGATCTCATGGGCGAGCTCGCCGTTGAGCGTGATCGACTCGGGCGCCGCCACCTCGATCGCATAGCTCTCCGTCACGGTCTGGCTGTGGCGCTGCGCCATGTGCAGGATCGCCATGTCGATGCTGCCCTCCGCGGGATAGATGTAGCCGCCCGAGGCATGCGGAATCGCCGCCGGCGCCGGATAGAACACCCCCTGCACGACCTGCCATCCGGAGCCGCCGGCCGCGCCGAGGAAGTCCTGCTGCGTCGGGTACGCCCAGCCGGATGGCGCCATGTCGATCTGCGTTCCGCTCCATCCGATCACCGTGTTGCGCTGCCGCAGTCGCGGGTAGCGATAGTCGAAGCTGATATTGACGCGATTCACCAGCGTCGAACGCTGCGGATAGACGACGCGCGTGCGCTGGTACAACAGCTGGGATTCGCCAAGGGTGGCCCACACGTTTGCGCTCTGCCACGCCGTCACCCGGATGCCTCCAGACGCATCCGCGTCGAGGCTCGCCGCGACCGTCGAGAGGCGTGCGACGGCGTAGTCCCAGTTATCCAGGATCTCGCCCTGCACCGCGGGCGTATAGCGGCCGCCGACGAGCCCGTCGATCACCGCACGATCGAGCGCCGCCACACGGTTCTGCAGATCGTCCAGGCACTGGAGCTCGAGCTGCGTCGTGTCCGGATCATAGGACGGCGTATCGATGCGGCCGGTGAAGAGTCTCTGCGGCAGCTCCGTGCCGCCGGCGACGCGAACATAATCCAGGCTGATGGTCTTGCCGACGTAGTCGAGCGGCGACACCGCCCCGCTCGGCGGAACGATCCTGACCGTGGCGATTCGCGCTGCGCCCTCGCTGGCATCGACCACGATCTGACCTTCCAGGCGCGCGGACACGTCGACCCCGTCGATCAGGCAGCGCGCGCGCCAGATCGGCATGTCTGTCGAAGACAGCACCGCCAGCACCGTCGGCGCGGACGGCGCGCCGCTGCCGACCATGTCCAGGCGCGTCGGCGCGGCCGGCACGCCCGTGGGCCATTCGACCGTCAGCAGCGTCGGCGCCGTAACCGCGTTCGAGTCCGCGATCGTCAGCTCGGTGTAGGCGATCGGTGTTCCCGTCACGGCCGGAATCGCGGTAATCCACGTCACACCGTCCGCGCTGGTGGCCGATAGCGTCCCGGACGACACGGCGCAGAATCTCGAATTGCCCCAGCAGATTCCCTTCCAGCTCTGCGACGATCCGACATTCTGCTGCGTGATCGTCATGCCATTCGGAGTGAGCGTCGCCGCGATCGCGCTGCCATAGGCGATAGCCGCAAATTGCGTGCCATCCCAGGCGATATCCATCCAGTTCGCCGAGACCGGCATCGTTCTCGCATACCACGTCACGCCATCGGCGCTGTAGCGTGCCGCATCGTTGCTCTGCGAGATCGCGATGAATCCTGACGATCCGGCCGCGATCGCCGTCCACAGTGCGCTATAGCCGATACTTCGCGATGTCCAGGTGATGCCGTCCGCGGATGTCGCGCACGTCGTGGTCCCGCTGGCGATCGCGCAGAAGACGCTGCCGTTCCATGCGACGTCTGACCAGTTGACCGCGCTGGGAAGCGTGCCGAGGGTCCAGGTGATGCCGTCCGGGCTCGTCGCGCAGTTCGTGCTTCCCCATGCGACCGCGCAGAAAACGGTGCCATTCCATGTGATGCTTGACCAGGTAGCCGATGCCGGAAGCGTGCGTTGCGTCCAGGTGATGCCGTCAGGGCTCGTGGCCGCCACGGTTCCGCTCGCGACGGCGCAGAATACCGTACCGTTCCAGGCTATCCCGTACCAATTCGCCGCGACCGGCAAGGTCCGCAGCGTCCAGATGAGGCCGTCCGTCGACGTCGCGGCATTCGCCGAACTGCCACCACCATTGGCAATCGCGCAAAATACCGTGCCGTTATGGGCGACCTTCACCCAGCTGTCGTTTACCGGGAACGACACTTAGACCTCCTCCGCCGTGAGCTGCCAGGGATAGGCCGCGCGTTCCATGTCGAGGTCCTCAGTGGGGCCGTCGCTGTAGAACATGAGCTTGGGGTAGTAGTAGAACTGGTAGGCGCTCGCGCCCGCGACCGTCGTCGCCGTGGCCACGTCGCCCACGACCGACACCGGCGTATCGACGACGCGACCGTTGACGAGCGCGGTCGCCCACACGTTCACGGCCAGATCGCTGCGGCGCGCGGCCGGCAGCGTGGCAGAGGTCGTCGCACTGTGAATCGAGCGCGGCTGCACGCACTGGATCTCGACCGGCACCGACCAATCCACCCCGGCCAGCGCCGGCGGCGCCCAGCCCTCGCCCTGGATCGTGGTCGACAGCTTGCGCCAGTGCTGCTGCTTGAGCGCCGCGCCGTTCATCATGCGGTGCGGCGTGGAGCCGCCGTTCACTTTTGAATACGATTGCCGCATCGGCCACACGTCCTGCGGGATTTCGATGCCTGCGATCTTGAGAGCGGGCAGGCTCATGGGCGTCTCCCGTATTTGGCCGCTTCGGTGCGCAGGGCAGAGGCGATGTCAGTGCCGCTCGCGCCCTGCTTGAGCGTAATTGGCGTGGCGTTGATCTGATTGATAACGTCACGCATCTCCCGGAGCGATGCGAGCGTGTCCTCGGTGCCCTTCCCGAGCTTGATCTCGACGGAAACCTCCTTTCCGATTCCGTCGAGCGCACCCTTCAGGTGCTGGATTCCCAGCAGGTTATCGTCCTGGATTTTTCCCAGGTCCGTGTAGCGTTGCTTCTCATCAGCCGCAGCCTTTTCAAACGCGGTTGCCTCGGCCAGCTTGGCCTGCTTGATTAGGTCGCTCTTGAGCGCCTGGTCGTCGAGTTGCCCGGCCAGTTGCTGCAGCGCGGCGGACTGATCCTGCACGCTCTGTAGGCTGGCCGTGCCAGCCTCGCGCTGCAGCTTCATGGCGCGCGTGATCGCATCGAGCTGGGCCGAGGCCTGGCTCTGCACGTCGCCCGCCACCGGCGTTGTACCGTTGGCCTCGTCGCGCAGTTTCTTGGCCTGGCGCAGATAGTCTTCCTCGGCGCGGGTCGCCCCCTCGAATGCACTCTGGATGGCCGACTTCAGGCGCTCCGCGTCGGCGATCTGCTCGTTGGTCGCCTTCTTGAATGCCTCGGTCTCGGCCTTGCGGTTTTCCGCCGAGTATTCGGATTGCTTGTTCGCTTCCTTCTTCGCCTCCCCGGCCTGCCGCTCTGCATCGGCGAGCACCCGAATCAGCGGAATGTAGGTTTTGAGCTGCTGGATGCGCTTGTTATCTTCGTCGAACCCATCCGCGCGCAGCTCCTGCAGCTGCTTTTCGGCCTCGGACAGCCGGTAGATCGGGTCTAGGCTATCGTTGGTCAGGAAATCGCTGAACGGGTTGACGAACTTGAGCCCGGCGAACAGCGCGGAGGCGATGCCGCCTTTCTTCGCAGCTTCCGCCATGCTGTTGGTCAGCGCGATCATGCCGGGCAGCATGTCGTTCGACACCGAGATGGCGAAGCCCTTTCCGGAGGTCTTCAGCTTGTCCAGATTGTCGTTGAAGGTCTCGGCCGCCTTGGCGGCCTGGTCGTCGAACACGACGCCGAGCTGCTTCGCCTCGTCGGTCAACTCGCGGATACCGTCGCGTCCCTCGTTGAGCAGCGGGATCAGGTCTGCCCCCGACTTCCCGAACAGCTGCACGGAGAGCGCGGCCTTATCGACGCCATCCGGCATCGCCGCGAACCGCTCGGAGATGGCCAGCAGCAGCTCGGCGGGATCCGTAAATTGCTTGGGGTCGATCCTGAGACGCTGAAACGGATCAAGCGCGGTGGCGAGGCCAGACTTGGCATCGTCCGCCGTACGCGCGAGCTTGACAAGGCTCTTTTCCAGTGCTTCAACCGGGACGTCTGACTGCTTGGCCGCGTAGGTCAGCGCGCTGAAATTCTCGACGCTGGTGCCGATCTTCTGCGCCGACTTTCCGGCCGCATCCATCTGCTCGATGGCGCCTTTCATCGTTTCGATGAACGCATCGGCGGTCAGTCCGATACCGAAAATGCCAGCAATCTGGGTGGCCAGCTCGCCGGCCTGTTCCTTGAGCTTGTCGAACTGGTGCTTGACCGAGGCGAACGCCGCCTTGGTCTTGTCGACCGCGGTCAGGATGATGGATGCGATGGGGTTGGCCATGGATCAGTCCGAGTTGAAAGCCTTCACGGCCGCGAAATAGTTTTCGACCATGTCGGTCGGATAGCCGGCGTCGAGCAGCGCTTCGCGGAAGATGGCGTGCGCGGTGGCGGCCGGCACGGGCGTGGTGCCGTCTTCGCGCTTGCGGCGCAGGTAGTCGTGCAGCACGCCCTGCTTGAAGCCGTGGAATACGCCATGGCCGAAGTAGCGCTGCAGCAGCGCCGGGCCGATGACCGGCAGCGCGGCGATGGCGACCGGCACCGAGGCGCCGTCGGTGCGGAAATAGCGCGGCACGGTGTAGGTTTCGCCGGTGAGCGGGCTGAAGTACGACAGCGGCGCGAGCGTGACGAACGGAAACTCGCTCCGGTCGTCGAGGAACTGCGTGACGAGGGTGTTGGCGTCGTCGGTGAATGGCATCACTTGACGCCCCTGACCTCGTCCTTCACCTGGCTGGACCGGCTCGACCCCAGCCAGAAGGTGGCGACGCCGGCAAAGCCGACGACGAGCAGCGTTTGGAGCGCCATGGCGCGCTCGCTCTTGTCGTTGCTCGTGCCGATGACGTAGCCGGCCGCGATGCCGCCGAACAGGATCAGCAGGATGGAGACGATGTGCACGAACTTGGCCTTGATCCAGGGCGTGTCGATTAGCAGAGGCTCGCCGACGTTGAAGACGCGGGCGTCGGCCACGCGCTTGTCCTCGATGGCGGCGGTGCGCTCGAGCATGTCCATCAGGTCGGCGCGGTTCAGGCGCAGGGCGTCGTTGGCGGCCGTGGCGGCGGCCTTGTCGGTCTGCACCTTGGTGATGGCATCCTGCGCGTTGGCGGCGGCGGTGGAGTCGATGAGGATCTGGCCGACCTTCTGCACGGCCTCGACGTTGCGGGCCGCGACGTCGGGCTTCTTGAAGATGGCGGCGATCTCGGGGATGGCACTCCACAGCGCGGGGATGGCGGTGGTGACGATGGATGTGGAGAGCGGATCCATGGCGGGCTCCTCGGTGTGTTGGGTGGTGCCGGGGCGGGTGACCTCGGCGATGTTTTCTGGACGCAGGCCCATGTCGAGCGAGGTCTGCACGCGGTAGGTGGCTTCGGCCTTGGTGATCTTGCCGTCGGTGTTGCGATCGAGCGCGGCGTTCTGGCGATAGGCCGCGCCATCGCTGAACAGCGCGGCGTCTTCGTGGTCTCCGATCGCGCGCGGCAGCAGGATGGCCATGTACATGTCGGACAGGCTGGCGATGCGGCGGGCGTAGGGGCGGAAGTATTTCTCGACGTAGTCGAGCTGCTCGACGGCCGTCATGCCGCCAAGCTGGGCGGTGCGGGTGCCGAGGCCTTCTGCCGTGCGCGGCATGAACTGGATCAGGCCGACGGCGCCGGAGCCGGCGGCGTTGGCTACCGCGGGCGAGAAGGTGCCGCCGCTCTCGAAATGCATGCAGGCCATGAGCCAGCTCGCGTGCGCGTCGCTCCACCCGAAGGTGTCGCAGATCGCCAGCACGCGCTGGCGGAATGCCTCGGAGACGCGGGCGCCCCAGGCGAGCTGCATCAGTAGACCACCTGCATGACTTCGATCTGCACTTCGAATCCCTCCTTCTCGGCCGCCGCCTTGAGCAGCGCCATGGCCTCGCGCATGAGGCCCTGTCCGATGTCCCACGCTGCGTCGGTGTCACCCAGCTCGCCGCCCTGCGGCGGGATCATCGTCACGTCGAAAGACTGGTGGATGATCCGGCCCCGGGCCCGGGCGGCGAGGTTCATTTCAACTGCCGCGCCCTCAGTTCGGCGATCTGCGCGGTGACGCGGCGTTCGCTGTCGCGGATCTCGTCTGACAGCGCCTGGTTCTGCATCAACTGAATCTGCGCGATGTACTTGATCTGCTCTTCCTGCCGCGCGTTCATCACGTCGTTGATGCTGTAGGCCGAGCCGCCGCCGGCGACGATGCCGACGATGATCTGTTCGACGATGCGGGTGGCGAGGGGGCGGTTGGGCGGGATGGCCTGCTTGGCGAACAGGGCGCCGAATGGAAGCCAGTGATGCCAGCCGCCTGAAACCGCCTGCCTAAGCCCTTCCATCTCATCGCCCGTCATGCCCCGCCTTCCCTCGTGCACATCGTCGTTACGGGGCCGCCACCCGGCCCCGGCTCATGCGGTCATCAGGCGAATTGCACCTTGTAGAACTTGGAAAGCCCCGTGCCGGTGATCGCCGAATCGGACAGCGCCTCGCCCGGCAGGTCGAGCGCGGCGTAGTCGTCGCCGATGTAGGCCACGTTCTGCGCGGCGCCCGGCTTGAAGCGGTGCATGGTGACGATGACCTGCTTGCCGGACTGCGCCTCGTTGAGGCCGACGAACATCAGCTTGTATTCGAGGCCGGTGTTGACCATGGCTTCCAGCACGTCCACGGCCTTCTTCGTGTAGTCGACCTTGATCGTGGCGGCGCCCGCAACCGAGTCGGCGATGGTGCTGCCGGGCAGGATGTAGATGCCGGCGCCGGTGACGATGTAGTCGGTGCCAGCGACGTAGGTCGTGGTGCCGGTACTCGCATCCTTGACGGTGATGGTCTGCGTGGTATCCGGCACGTAGGTGAACGGCACCAGGCCGCTCTTGTAGGTGGGGTGCGCCTCGGCGGTGACCGCGCCGGCGGTGACCTTGGACGTGGCACCCAGCGCGCCGAGCGCGAGGTTGGCGGCGTTCACGTCGTGCGCCTTGATGTTGGTCGTCACCTCGGTGATGCGCTCGAGCGAGTTGGCATTGCCGCCGCCCGCGCTGGTGTAGTCGAGCAGCTTTTTCTTTTCGGTGCCGTGGTTGAAGGTCAGCTCGGAGCAGTTGCCGACCGACACCATGGCGGCACCGCCGGCGTAGGGGCCGACGAAGATCTCGCCCTTGCCGATGTAGGATGCGTCTGCGATCTGGGACATGGTTTTCTCCTGTGTGCGCTATGGCGCGTTGAAGTGGTCGACGAAGGTGAACGAGCCGGCGATGCGCACCAGGTAGGCGGCGGTGCCCGGGTCCGGCACGGTGAACTCCTGGCCGTCGAAGCGGACATCCATTGCGAGCCCCTGCAGGTTCCGCTCGATGTCTCCGAACACGGCGCGCTTGATGTCGGACGCGATCGCGTCGCAGGACGTGAGGAAATCGACAGGCGCGCAGGCGCCCTCGCCCTCGACGACGAAGTTCACGCGCACCTTGTTGTGCGGCACGTTCACCAGCGCGGATTCGGGATCGGCAGACGGCCAGTGCAGGCGGATGATCGGCAGCGCGTCGGCGTCGGAGCGCGGGATCGGCCCGAACAGCACCGTGGTGCCGGCGTCGGTGTTGTAGCCGTTGGCCTTCTTGATCGCCTGCAGGCGCGGCACCAGGCTCGACAGCTTGGTCAGCGCCTGGCTCACCGCAGCCACCATTGCGCGACGAGGCCGTCGTCGCTTTCCTTGCGATCGATGATCCAGCTGGTCTTCGGCTCGGCAGCCAGCTCGGCGCTGGTGTAGTAGGCCGGATCCATGGCGACCGTGTCGCCGACCGCCAGCGCCGGCGCATCGGCGATGACGACGCTCAGCTGGTCCTGCCGGCTCGCGGTCAGCGAATATTCGCCGACCTGCAGCACGGCGCGGTCGATCACGGCCTTGAACTGGACGCCGCCCTTGACGAGCATTCGATTGCAAAACGCCGCCGTGACGGATGAAGCCAGGCGGCGCTCGAGGGTGGCGAAGGACGGGGTAGACATGGCATGACTCTAGCCATGCCGGCGTGCCAGTTCTTCCCGAAAGCTGGCACTATTTCAAAAAGAGAAACCCGCCGAAGCGGGTTGTAGTCAGGCATACGAATTAAGAACTTTTCGATATTTCCCAACCCACAGCACGCCACCAGCGATGACAACAGGAGAATTGATCTCGCTGAACTTCTTGCACAGCACGGGTGCCTGTCCGGGGCGCACGATGAACAGTCCAGCCGTATTTCCACCTGCGGAAGCATCATTCGCCGAGGCATAGTAATCGCCTGTGGAGGGATCGACTGCCCCATACCATGCGTTGTAGTAGTAGCTGTCGGTAAGCGCAGCAGGATTCAGCACCGGGATGTTCTTGAGCAGGGCTGGCGTGACCCATCGCGCCGTCAGCGTATTCCTGTCCATCCGATAGACGATGCCGTACTGCGAGTCACCAGCGAAGTAGACGTGATCCTGAGTGAACGAAATCTCGACAGCCTGCCAAACGGAACTCGCGATGACCACATCCCACGTCGTTCCGTAGTCGGTCGAACGCTGGACCGTCTTCGCGATGCCGTCGCCGCAGGTGAGCCAGACATGTCCGGGGTTGTAGGGATCGGGCGCGATGCAGTGGAAGTGACGCACGACTCCGGCCACGCTCTCGTCGATGATGGTTTCCCACGTCACGCCGTCCGCAGATCGGTAGACCTTCGGCGTGAAGCTCGCCTGCTGCGTGTATTCGCAGGCGTAGATATAGTTGCCATCCGCCGCGAATCCAGTGAACAGGCTCGTGGCGTTGGCTGCGAACGCAAGCAGCGGTCCAGACCACGTAAATGCCGTGTTCCCGGTCGCCGGGTCGCATCTCCAGATTTTGCGCAGCGAATCCGAGCCGTCGAGCGCGAGCATGTATATCTTGCCATTGAACCGCAGCATCTTCGAGACGTTGGCATAGGTCACGTTCGCCGGAAATCCCTTGCCCGACGACCATGTAACGCCGCCCTGCGTCTGCCATGCATCGCTCGTGACACCCTGCCGTAGCAGTCCGCCCGTGGCGTCGTTGATCCACGCAACGCCATCCACGTCGTCGTACCCGAGGAAGTTGTATGTAGATGTGGCGTGATTCAGGAACGGTTCCTGATTGGATTTGCCAATGGTACTTCCGCGCTGAATTGCGGGGATAATTTCCCCTCCAGCCTGCAAGCTCACCTCGCCATTGGGGCCAGTGACGGCATTCACATTCCCCCCACCAATCCCAGGCTCCTGAATATACGGCGGCGACCCCACCCATGCCGCCAGGTTCAACCCCACCAGCCGGTATTCCGTTTGCGCGTTGAGCGTGGCTGTCTGCCCGGAGGTGTAGTTCACGCCTCCGACATTGTTCACGTCCTGGCTGAATTTGATCGTCATTGTCTCGCCCCGTTGATCGCTTTCAGGGCGGGCCGTTGCCAGCCCGCCGAAAAAACCCGCTCGATTAAGCGGCCGTTGCCAGGTAGGCGCCGAGCTTCATCTTCACCGTGCTGGATGGGTTGCCGGCGGCCTCGACGGCGACGCCGACGCATTCCTGCGCGGTTGCGGTCTTGTTCACGACCTTGTTGGTGGCGTCCCAATAGAGGCGGTCTCCGACGGAGATCGCCAGGGCCGAGGTCTTGGCGATCTCGATCACGCCCTCGGTCTGGAATGCGCCGGGCACGCCGTTGGCGACGTCGGTCACGGCGACGCCGAACAGGGCCGCGCCGAACAGGTAGCCGGTGCCGCTTGCGACGGCGGCGCCGGGGGTGAGGGTGAGGACGTCGCCGTCCTGGATGTAGTTCTTCATGGTGGATCCTTTCGCTCAGTTGAGGGGGCCGCAGCCCCCGTGTTCATTCATCCGTTATGCGCCGGGGTTCTTCGCCAGGCCGCGGAAGTCGAGCGGGCTGACGCCGGCGTCGATGCGGACCTTGAACTCGACGCCGTCGACGTCCCAGCCGCCCTGCTGCTCGAGCGTGGGCGCCTGGTTGCCGTCGAGGTAGGCGACTTCGATCGTGTCGTTGTTGACCGGCGAGGCGGCGCCGTACCACGCGGTGAGCGAGTCGCCGTCCAGCCGCGCGTCGGCGATGACTTCGAATGCGCCGCGCACCTGGTTGGGCACGGTGTTGTTCTTGGTCGAGGTGCTGGCGCCGACCTCGAACTCGGAATTGGCGATCTGCATCGCCAGCCCCTTGAGCACGCGCGGCACGATCAGGTAGGCCATGTTGATGTTGAGCGTGTTGCCGGTGGCGTCCTTCTGCTTGGCCATCATGGCGCCGAGCGCGTCGACCGCAGCCGACGACAGCACGGTGCCGGTGCCGACCAGGTTGCTGTGACCGGCATCGAACAGCGCGACGCCGTCGCTCATGTTCGGGTTGCCGGTCAGGATGGCATACACCAGGTTGCCGACCGTGCGGATCGCGGCGCGGCCCATCTTGTTGGGCACGCGGGTGAAGGCGTTCAGGTCGTCGTTGATGATGGCCTGGCGGGTGATGCTGAACAGGCTGCCGTAGGTGGCCAGGGCGATGGTCTCGCCGCGGTCGCCGACGTTGACGTACTTGTATTCGGCGCCTTCCTTGACCACGGGCAGGGCCGGGAAGGTGTTGAGGTCGACGCGCTTGGCGGTCTTGAAGTCGGGCAGCGTGCCGGCGCTGGTCCACATCTGGAAGGTCTCGTCGGCTTCCATGTAGCCCTTGAGCATGGCCTTGTTGGCCACGTCGGCGAGGATGTTGCCGAAGTCGCTCGAGCTGTGGGTGAAGGCGGCGGCTACGACGCTCATCTTGTCCATGCCCTTGGTGGAGACGTTGGCACGGCGCAGCTGCGCGCGGGCCAGCTCGAGCAGGCTGTAGCCGCGGTATTCGTTGGTGGTGTCGTTGGTCACCAGGCCGGCACGGATCAGCAGGCCGGAACCCACCGCCATGCGGAACTTGTCGCCCTCGTCCTCGACCGTCATCACCAGGCCGCCCCCAAGCGGCTCGGCGTTGCGGCCGAGCGTCGCCAGCAGGTTGGCACGGGCGGCCTCGACGCTGATCTTGGGATTATCGAGGTACTGGTTCATCGTGGCCTCGACGCCGGGCGTCTTGGTGAACGGCGCGAACACGGCGCGGATCTCGCTGCGGCGCAGGTGCTCCTTGGCAAGCGCCTCCTCGGCGGCGGCCTGGGCGTTGAAATTCGCCAGGGCATCAGCCGTTTCCTGGGAAACAGCCGGCGCGGCAGGTGCGGGCGCCGGGGCGGGTTGAACAGCTGCGGCAGGCTGAGTGAGGTCGGCCGCCGGGACATTGGGCTTGGGCATTTGGAGCTCCTTGGTTGATGCGGCAGCCGCCGCGGGTGGGGTAAAACGGTTTTGCTTGAAAGCGGCAGCCATCGGCATGGCTGCGACGACCTGATCGATGAATCCCGCATCCAGCGCCTCGGCTGCGGTGTACCAGTGATCCTGGCCATCCTTGAGCAGCGCCTCGATGTCGGCGATCGACGGGCCGCGCCCGCCGCGGTTGTAGCTGGACATCATGGCCTCGGCCATCTTGTCCAGCATGTCGGCCGCGTCGCGCAGGTCGACGGCGTTGCCATACAGGCCGGTCCAGGGCGCATGCACCATCAGCATGGCGTTTTCCGCCATCTCGACGACGTCGCCGGCCATGGCGATCAGGCTGGCGATGCTGTAGGCCGCGCCGTCGATCGAGGTCGTGACGGTTGCCTTGTGGCGGCGCAGCGCGTTGAAAATCGCCACGCCGTCGGACACCGATCCGCCGAAGCTGTTGATGCGCACGGCCATGTTCGACACGTCGAGCGCGTTGATCTCCTGGATGAATTCCTTGGCGACGACGCTGTCGCCCCACCAGTTTTCACCGATGTCGCCATAGATCAGCACCTCGGCGGATTGGTTGGCTTGCGCCTTGATTCGATACCACTTCATGCGGTTGCCCCCTGGTTGGTTTGTTGCGGCTGATTCGGATCAGCAGGCTGGTTCGATGCGGTCGGCTTCGGCGCGGCCTGCTCGATGCCCTGCGCCTTTTTCTGCGCGACCCACTTGGCCTGCTGGTCGAGCGTCGATTGCGGGTTGCGCCCCATCTTGCGGATGATCTCGGGGCCGCTGATGTAGGTATTCGCCTCGGCTTCCGCATACGAGGCGATCTCTTTCTGCGGGTCGATCCAGGGCATGGTCTGGCCGATATAGAGCGCATCATCGATGCTGTCGGCCTCGCACTCTGCCAGCCACTTGGCCGACAACAGGCCGGCCATGCGCGCCATGACGACGAAGCGCTCCCACACGGGCTGATTGAACTGGCTGATGAAGTGATCGGTCATCGCCTGGTAGTGGACCCACTGCTCGACCAGCTCCTGGCGCTGGGCCGAGTAGGTGCCGTTGTAGTTGCGGCTGACGCTGGAATAGCTGGCGTTGAAGCCTGCCGACGCAGCCCGCAGCTGGCCGTCGCGGTGGCTCTGCAGGTTGGTGTTGGGCCGGTTGGTGTCGATCGTGCCGATCTCCTCGCCGGGCGCGAGGTCGTCGAAGATCATGCCGGGCTGGAATCGCATGCTGCGCGCGATCGGGTTGCCGTCGGCATCCTTGCCGCCATCGTAGAGGTCGGGCGTGCCCTTCTTGATGTAGGCGGCCATGCTGGCGGCGATCTTCGCAGCGATGCGCTCGGACTCCTCGTAGTCCTTGATGTCCTCGAGCCGGGTGATGACGCTTGCGAAGATCGAGATCCCGCGCAGCTGGCCGACGCGGTCGGATTGCTTCACGTGGAGCATGCGCTCGGCCGGGATGGTCTTGAGCTGGCCGGTGAGGATGTTGCCGGTCAGCGGCCAGACGTTGAGGTCGCCCGGGTGGACCTTGTAGACGCGGTAGGCGATCTTCTGGCCCCAGGCGTTGACGACGATGCCCTGGATCTGGCCCGACTCGCTGAGGTCGTGCGGCACCATGTCGGGCTCGAGCAGCTCGATCGAGTAGGGCACCTTGGTGCGGTGGTCGAGGGTGGCGACGGCGCCGAGCAGTTCCTGCGCGAAGGTTTCGCCGTCGCGCAGCCAGGTGCGGCAGGCCAGCCGCTGCACCGACGCCCAGCTCAGCTGCTGGGTGACTTCGGGGAACCGGCACCAGTCTTTCCACAGGCCGGCCAGCTGCTTGGCCAGGTCTTCATGAATCGAGCCGTCGGTCTTGCGGCGCGGCTGCGGCTCGACGCCGATGCCGCTCGGGCCGACGATGTTGTTCACCAGCACGTTGAGCGCGCCGCGGCTCAGGTCATGGTTGCGGTCGAGGTTGCGCGCCTGGTCGCGCACCGAAGGCGCGTAGGCCTTGATGAGCGTGTTGCCGCTGCTCTTGTCGCGGCTGAACTTGCGCAGGCGGGTGGAGGTACCGGCCTCGTAGGCGGCGAGGATCTTGCGCAGCTGCAGGCGGCGCAGGCCGGCTTGCGGGTTGAGGTAGGCGATGGCCTTGTCGAACAGGTTCACGACGAAAAGTCCGCCACCTGGTAGCGCGCGCTGCTGCCATTGGTCTCGCCCTGGACGCGGCGCTCCAGGCTGGCGCGCTCGCGGCGGACCACGTCGAGGTCGGCCATCGTGAGGATCCGCTCGCCCATGCGGAACGATTGACCGTCGAGAATCGCCATCTCGGCAGCGATGTACTTGGCCAGCAGGTCGGAAGCGGTAGACATGGCCAGACTTTAGCCACGCTGGCGTGCCAGTTCTTACCGGAATCTGGCACTATTTTAGTAATTGTCGCCTAAATTTTATTAGCACTAATGGAAGCGGGCCGGTACTGATCTCCGGCATGGATGAGCTTGACCTGGCAGGAATTATCGGCCGATTACCCTTGTGGTCTCCATCTCGCCCTCATAACGATTGCGCATCAGCCTGCGCATTCCGCTTCCATTAGCACTAAATTTTTCCTATCTATTAATTATTTTTTACATGCCCGATAAATGGTACGTTTACTAACTTTATATTTTCGCATTAATTCACGCATGTTTCTGCCATTAAATTCTTTTTTAATACTAGCATATCGCTGTTGAGCATCTTTACGGATCGTGTTGTCTATTACTGGAATATAGATCTCGCGCCCGCCGTTGCGCTTGCGCATGACGCATAGCAGAGAGTCGGCGAAGCGTTCGGCGAATTCCCCCTTCATGCCGGTGGCGAGCTGGATGCCGATAATCAGCTCGTCGCGCCACCAGGTGGCGGAGTCGATTTCATGATCGTCTGTCATAGGCGGCTGCTCCAGTCGTTGCGGGCGAATGGGTTCGGTGAGGGTTGCGGCGCCGGCTTGGCTGTAGGCGCGGGCGCACTCGATGGCTTCGGATCCGGTGCGGCGGGCGGCGCGCTGAACAGGTCGCCGGTGGGCGGGCACAGGCGGTCGCGCAGGCGGTCCCACCACAGGTCGGGCTTTTTGTGCAGCTCGAGGTGGTGGGCGGCGGCAAGGTTGTAGACCTCGAGGTCGAACTGCTCGTTAGGGACGGCCCGGTCCTTGAACCATTCGATGCGCTTGAAGCCTTTCACGTAGCGGGTTTTTCTATGCTCGGAGACGAGCTGCGCGAAGTATTCGTCGGGAAGATCCTTGGAGTAGTGGACCGCGCCGGGCCCGCTGTTGAGCAGCAGGCGGTTGTAGATCCAGTCCTTGGCGGTGTCGGTGCCGATCATCCACAGCATGACGCCGCGCTTTTCGGTGCGGCCTCGGAAGTTGATGTCGACCATGCTGGGCCGGCTGCCGATCACGGGACGCCCCGGCTTGCTGGCGCCCTTGATCGCCAGCACGCGCTGCTCTAGGCCGTTGACGAAGCGGCGTTGGCGGCGCCGGCAAAAATCGTAGACCTCCTGCGTGGCGTGGCCGCCGGTGTCGATCAGCACGGCCGAGATCACCATCGGCCGGCCGCCGGCGTGCGGGATCGGTTCGAGCAGCAGCTTGTCGAGGGCGTCCCAGGTCGCCTGCTCGCGCGGGTCGCCGGCGACGACATGGATGTCGACGACCCAGCGCTCCATGCCCGGCCCCCAGCCGACGACCTTCATCTCGAGGCGGTTGCCCTGGGTGTCGACTGCGGCGGTCAGCACCAGCGCCGGCATGGGCACGATGCCGAGGCGGTAATCCTCGGCAGCAGCCCTGAGCTGGTCAGCCTTGACGACTTCGTCCTTGTTGCTCCAGGTAAGCGCCAGGCGCGTGTTGTAGAACACCTGCATGGATTCGAAATCGCCCTTGGCCATGGCGGCCTTGGCGCGGGCGTAGTGCTTGGCCAGGCCGACGAAGTCGACCCAGCCGATCGGCGCGTAGAACGCCGACAGCTCGAAGCTGACCGTCTCGCCATCCCCCGCTGCATGCGCGCGCCACTCGCCGGCAGGCAGCATGCCGGCCTTGTGGTGGTTGCGGATCTCGAACGCGCACGCGGGACACACCAGCCAGGCGTCGGTGAGGTCGTCGCTCCAGCGCAGCTGCTCGACCGTGAGCACGTGCATGTGGCCGCATGCCGGGCAGGGCACATAGTAGCGCTGCTGGTCGCCCTGCTTGAAGAGGTCGTCGATCGCGCTGGCGCCCTCTTCGGTCGGGCTGCTGGTGTAGTAGAACTTGGCATTGCGGCCGAACGTGGTCGAGCGGTTCTCGGCGAGCTCGATCGGGTTGCCCTCGCCGTCGATCGACACCTCCCAGCGGTCGATCTCGTCGCCGTAGATGTAGCGCGCGGGCACTTCGGCCAGGTTGGCGGCGGAGCCTGCCGTCGTGATGTAGAGCGTGCCGCCCTGGAATTCCTTCGTGTCGACGGTGTTCTTCGAATCGCGCGAGCGCGGCTTGCTGACCCGTTCGCGCAGCTCGGGCACCTCCTGGATCGTTTTCTCGATACGGGACGAGACGCGCTTCGCCAGCTTGTCGGTCGGCAGCAGCACCAGCATGTTGGCCGGCGCCTGGTGGATGTTCGCGCCGATCCAGTTCAGCCCAACCTGCGTCTTCATCAGCTGCGAGGCGATCTTCGCCACCACGCGCTTGGCCGGGTGCGTCGGCGACAAGGCCTGCATGATCGCGCGGGCGTAGGGCGTGCGGTCGGTGTGATACTTGCCCGGCTCGGATGCCGGCCCCGGCGGAATCCGCATGAACTCGTCGGCCCAGGCGTCGACCTGCAGCATGGGGTCTGGCTTAAGCCCGGCCTGATAGGCCTCGGCGAACACCAGGAAGCCGTCGACGAGCATATTCACTCGGCCAGCTTCTCGAGGTCGTTCGCCGTCATGCCGGCGATGTCTTCCAGCGCGCGCCGCAGGGCGTCGGAGAGCGCCAGCTCGATCGTGTGCGGATCCGTCTCGGTGGCCAGCGTGGGCGAGACCTTCGGCGGAATCGCCAGCAGCGCATCGCGCAGCATGCGCGACATCCGCATCGAGGCCGTGCGCACGCGCTCGATCGACACCAGGCTGCCGGCCAGCTCCTCGGCCTTGAGCTCGGCCATGATCGCCTCGGCCTTTTCGCGGCGCGTCTTGATTTCCCAATATTCGCTTCCGGCCTGGTCTCCGCCGCCGGCAGGCTCGTTCTTTCGCTTCGAGGCATTGGCCCGCTCGGACTGCTTCGGGTCGGTGTTCCGCTTCCACTGGATGTCGGCCACTTCCGGGTCGATCATCTTGCGCCCGTTTTCGCCTGGGATCGTCGAGATCCGACCGGCCTCGATCGCCTGGCTGACCGCCTCGCGGCTGCAGCCACGATGGCGGGAATACGCTGCAGGGGTGATAAGGTTCGGCATAGTTGTCACGTCTTCAGGTCGATTCGTCTCACCATGTCAAGAACAGCGTCAAGGCCGCGAAACCGCAGCCACTAGCCAAAATCCGCGCTCCTTTGGGCC
>NZ_JBDKSX010000073.1:0-44154 GCF_039680435.1 Mizugakiibacter sp.
GGCGATGCCGGCGACGACGGCCGCGCCGGCGCCCGTGCCCGCCCTGGTGCTGGCGCCGTCGACGGACGGCGCATGAGCCGCATGCGCGGCCACGGCATCGCGGTCGGCGCGGCCGGCGCCAGCGCCGTGCTGCTCGGCGCGTTCGGTGCGCACGCGCTGGCCGGCGTGCTCGGCGCCGGCGGACTGTCGCTGTGGCACACCGCCAACGGCTACCACTTCTGGCATGCGCTGGGCATGGCGCTCGCCGTGCTGAGCGCGCGCGAAGGCCGCCGCGCGTGGCGGCTGGCGCTGTGGCTGTTCGGCCTCGGCCTGCCGCTGTTCTGCGGCAGCCTGTACGCGCTCGCGCTGGGCGCGCCGCGCTGGGTCGGCGCGATCGCGCCGCTGGGCGGGCTCGCGTTCGTGCTCGGCTGGCTGGCGCTGGGCAACGCGCTGGGGGCGGGGTTTCCGCGCGCCCCGTCGGAGTGAAGCCGCCCCGCAAGCGCCCCGGCGGCCCACTGGCGCCTGCGCCGGCGCCTCGCGACAATGGGCGCCGGCCCACGGAACTGTCGCCCATGCCCGCTGCCCGCCCCATTCCGCGCGGCTTCGATGTCGCCGCCGCGCAGGCCCACCTGGCGAAGCGCGATCGCCGCCTGGCGACGTGGATGCGCCGGATCGGGCCGATCGAGCGCGACTTCGCCCAGCCGTTCCAGCCGGTCGACGCGCTGGCGCACGCGATCCTGTACCAGCAGCTTTCCGGCAAGGCGGCGGCGACGATCGTCGGCCGCGTGCTGGCGCTGATGCCGCGCAGGCGCATCGACGCCGACGGCATCGCCGCGCAGTCCGACGAGGCGCTGCGCGGCGCCGGCGTGTCGCGCAACAAGATCGCCGCGCTGCGCGACCTCGCCGCCAAGGCGCAGCAGGGCGTCGTGCCGGACGCGCGCGGACTGGCGCGCATGTCCGACGCCGACGCGATCGGGCAGCTGACCCAGGTGCGCGGCATCGGCCGCTGGACCGTCGAGATGCTGCTGATGTCGCGGCTCGGCCGGCCGGACATCCTGCCGGTCGACGACCTCGGCATCCGCAAGGGCGCGCAGGTCGTGCACGGCTGGGACGCGCCGCCGAAGCCGCAGGCGCTGGCCGAGTTCGGCGAGCGCTGGGGACCGTACCGCACGCTGGCCAGCTTCTATCTCTGGCGCGTGGTCGAGGCGGCGCAGCAGGCCGCGCCGACGCGCTGCTCGCAGGACTGAACGCATGAACGCCGCCGCGCCGCTGGTTCCCGACGCCCTGCTGGCCGACTTCCACGCGCTGGCGCCGCGCGACGCCGCGGCCGCGTTCCGCGCGCTGGTCGGGCGCCTGGAAGCCGCGCGCGCGCCGGCCCCGGCCTGGGAGCGCGTCGTCGCCGGACTGATCGGCGGCGGCTTCGCGGTGGCGGCCACCGCGCTGGCCGAGCGCGGACTGGCGTTCCATCCGCACAACGCCGGGCTGCGCTACCTGCTCGGCAACGCGCTGCGCCTGCAGGGCGAGCGCGTCGCCGCCGAGCGCGAGCTGCGCGCCGCGCTGGCCGCGCAGCCGCAGCACGGCGACGCCGCACTGTCGCTGGCGCACCTGCTGCGCGAACAGGGGCGGCTGAACGGCGCGGCGGCGGCGGTGCAGATCCGCTGGAAGCACGCGCCGCGCACGCGCGACGAGGCGCTGGGCGCGGCCACCTTCCTGAAGGAATGCCAGCATCACGCCGAGGCGCTGGAGGTGTGCACGGAAGCGCTGAAGCAGGTCGGCGACGCCGCCGCGCTGCACGCGCTGACCGGCGAGCTGGCGCTGGCGCTCGGCCGCTTCGAGCAGGCGCGCGTGCAGTTGCGCCGCGCGGTCGAGATGGACCCGACGCAGGCGTCGTCGTGGCTGCGCCTCGCCGCCGCGCACAAGTTCCGCAACCGCGACGACGTCGACCTCGTCCTGCTCGAACGCGCCGCCGCCCAGGGCCTGGCGAATGCGGACGCGCGCGTCTGCGTCGGCTTCGCGCTGGGCAAGGCCTACGCCGACCTCGGCGACGTTCCCGCGGCGGCAGGCGCGCTGCGCGAGGCCAACGCGGCGATGGCCGCGCGCGCCGGCTGGTCGTCGAAGCTGTGGCAGAACTTCGTGGAGCGCCAGGTGCGCGCCGCGCCGCTGGCGCCGGTGGCGGTGCCGGACATCGTGCCGGTGTTCGTGGTCGGCCTGCCGCGCACCGGCACCACGCTGGTGGCGACGCTGCTCGGCAAGCATCCGCAGGTGCGCAACCGCGGCGAGCTGAACTGGCTGGCCGCGCTGGCCGCGCACGTCGAGGGGCAGCGCTGGTCGCCGGCGTCGCTGGCGCAGTCGGCCGCGCTGTTCGCCGCGCAGTTGCGCCAGGACGACGTCTCCGCGCGCTGCTACATCGACAAGAACCCGCTGAACTTCCGCCACCTCGGCCTGGCCGCCGCGCTGTTCCCGAACGCGCGCGTGATCCACTGCCGGCGCAACCGTCGCGACACCGCGCTGTCGATCTGGAGCCAGCACTTCGCGCACGCCGACAATGGCTACGCCTACCGCTTCGAGGACATCGCCGCGTTCGCCCAGGGCCACGACCGCCTGATGACGCACTGGCGCGCCACGCTGCCGCTGCCGGTGTACGACCTCAGCTACGAGAAGCTGGTGGCGCGCCCCGACGAGACCGTCGCCGACCTGCTGCGTTTCCTTTCGCTGGAAGCGCCATTGGCGCCCGCGCCCGTGGAGGCGAGGCCGCAGGCGATCGCCACCGCCAGCGTCTGGCAGGCGCGCCAGCAGGTGTACTCGAGTTCGGTCGGGCGCTGGCGCGCCTGGGCCGATCATCTACCCGAGCTGCTCGACGCCTTCCCCAACGAGCGCGCCAGCTGAGCACACGCGAATACGCCGATGAGCAACGAACGCACCGAACACTGGCAGCAGGTCTATGCCACCAAGGGCAGCGACGCGGTGAGCTGGTACCGCCCGCATCTGGACACGTCGCTGCGTTTGCTCGAACGCGCCGGCCTGGGCGCGGGCTCGCGGCTGATCGACGTCGGCGGCGGCGCCTCGACCCTGGTCGACGACCTGCTGGCGCGCGGGCTCACTGCGGTCACCGTGCTGGACATCGCCAAGTCGGCGCTCGACGCCGCGCGGCAGCGCCTCGGCGCGCGCGCCGAGGCGGTGACCTGGCTGGCGGGCGACGTCACCCGCGTTGCGTTGCCGGCTGCGGCCTACGACCTGTGGCACGACCGCGCGGTGCTGCACTTCCTCGTCGATCCCGCCGACGTGACCGCCTACGTCGCGCAGGTGCGCCGCGCGCTCGCGCCCGGCGGCCACGCGGTGATCGGCGGCTTTGCCGGCGACGGTCCCGAGCGCTGCAGCGGCCTGCCGGTCGCGCGCCGCGACGCGGCGGACATCGCCGCGCTGCTCGGCGCCGGCTTCGAGCTGCTGCACGCCGAACGCGAGGCGCACGTCACGCCGTGGGGCGCGCCGCAAGCCTTTGCCTACGCCTTGCTGCGCAAGTCCGCGTAGGGTGGAATCGCCGCGCAGCGGCGCTTCCGCCGTGGTGTCCGCGGCTGCACGTGACATGCGGCGGAAGCCGCTGCGCGGGTTCCGCCCTACGTTGCTTTTGCATGGCGAACGCGAGCCGCACCAGACGCCGTGGGGCGCGCCGCAATCCTTTGCCTACGCCCTGCTGCGCAAGTCCGCGTAGGGTGGAATCGCCGCGCAGCGGCGCTTTTGCCGTGGCGCCCGCGCCTGCACGTGACATGCGGCGGAAGCCGCTGCGCGGATTCCGCCCTACGTTGCGGAGGAATCCCATGGACGCGGATCGACGCGGGCCGCGGAATCCTGTCCGCGCACGTCCGCGTCGCCCCGCATTGCTCCTGGTAGCGTGAAGGGCGGGCTCAGCGCGCGTGCCAGCACCAGTGCCACGGCTCGTAGGCGATGCCGTGCGGATTGCCGCGCGGGAACGACAGCCGGAAGCCGTAGCGGTGCGCGTGCCGGTGCAGCCATCGATAGGCGGGCGAGTCCTCGAAGTCTTCCTCGAGCGGCGTGCAGCCGGGCGCGGTCAGGTCCAGCGCGCGGCCCGAGTGGTGCTCGCTGTAGCCGGGCGCGGCGCTGACGCGCAGGATCGTGGCGATATCCAGGCCGCGTTCGCGTTTGCGTTCGAGGATGCCGAGCTGGTACGCCACCGAGCGGAACGCCGACACCACCTGCAGCTCGACGCCCTGCTCGTTCGCGCCGCCGCGCATGCGCGCGAACGCGGCCGCCGCGCGCGGCGCAAGCCACTGCGGACGGCCGTGGATGTCGGCGCCGATGAAGGCCAGTTGCGACGGCTCGCGCACCGGGCGCAGCCCGTGCAGTCGTCCGTAGTTGCGCGGCACGCCCAGCGCGCGCGCGCGCTCCAGCAGCGCGCGCCAGTCCTCGGTGCGCGGCGGCGGTTGCGGCTGTGTCACGACTTCCATGCGGCTAGCTTAGGCGGCGCCGCGCGCGGCGTCACCTGCGGCGCGGTGTCCGCACGGGCCGCCTCGCGCTGCGCGTCGGGATCGCCGCCCCGCTCAATGCGTCGGCGGCGCGCCCGGGTCGAAGCGCAGCAGCGGCACCGGCAGGCCTTCGCCGGTGACCAGCAGGCTGCGCCCTTCGCGGTCGAAGCCGATCGCCTCGGCCTGCGGCAGCAGCGGCAGGCGCAGCAGCGCGGGCGCGGCGGTGAAGGCCTGCGCCCAGCTTTGGCCGTCCGCGCGCGTGAACACGTAGGCGTTGCGGTAGGTGAGCAGCGCGGCGCGGCGGCCGGGCGGGTCGATGTCGAGGCCGGTCGGCTCGTGGCCGTAGCGCGCGGCGTTGAGCTTCAGCGCGCGCTCGGCGGCGGTCGGCTTCGGGATGGCGGTGATGGTGGCGATGCGCGTCGCCACCTGCTCGCCGTCGCCGCGCGGGCGCAGCGGCAGCGAGTAGACCTGCGGCCGGTCGGTGCGCTTGGTGACCAGGATCACCGTCTGCGTCGTGACGTCGACGCCCACCGCCTCGCAGTCGTGCGCGCCGTCGGGGAAGCGGTAGCGGAGCTTCCACGCCGGCGCGACGCGCGCGTGCACGGGCAGCGGCAGCGCGGGCTCCGCGATCACCACCAGTTCGTAGTGGCCGCGCGTGGCGGCGTTGTCGCCGCTGTCAGCGACCATGAGGTACGGCGTGCCGTCCAGCACGAACGAGGCGATGTCCTCCCAGTCCACGTTGGCGGCGTCGTCGACGCGCACCTGGCCGAGCAGCGCGCCGCGCGCGTCCAGCGCGTACAGGAACGGCTCGTTGCCGGAATCGTCGTGCACCCAGTAGCGGCCGTCGGCGCGGCGTGAGGCGGCGATGCCGCTGATCTCGTCGAGGCGCAGGTCGGCGATGGTGCCGGCCACCTGCGGCGGGCCGAATGGCGCCTCGGCGAATGTCTGCGCCTGCGCGATGGCGCTGCCGAGCACGCAGCCCAGCAGCGCGACGAGGATGCGCCTCACTGCACGTCCTCGACGCGCTCGATGCGCAGCTTGCCCAGCGCGCCCAGGCCCGCAAAGAAGCGCCACGGATCGCCGTCGCCGACGCCGAGCGCGATGTGGCCGGCGTCGAAGCCGTCCAGCGCGGCGTCGTAGCTGCGCCAGCGGCCGTCCACCCAGGCCTGCACCCAGGCGTGCGGCACGAACACGTGCGCCTGCGCGCCGAATTGCGGCACGTACACCAGCCCGTCCAGCACGCGCGCCGGGATGCCCAGCGAACGCGCCAGCGCGGCCAGCAGCACGGCGTGCTCGGTGCAGTCGCCCTCGCGCGTCTGCATTACTTCCAGCGCCGAGGCGTAGCCGACGCTGAGATCCTTGCTGCGCACGTAGCCGTGCACGAAGGCTTCCAGCCGGCGCATGCGCGTGGCCGCGTCGGCCGCGCCCAACGTGGCGTGCCCGGCCAGCTCGCGCAGCGCCGGCGCGTCGGATTGCAGCCAGTCGTTGGCGGCGGTGTCGGCGCGCGTCGGCGGCGCTTCCGCGCCGGCGCGCGCCGTGCCGATGCGCAGGCGCAGCGTGCCGTCCGCCTTCTCCGCGCGCTGCTCGTCGGTGTTCGGCAGATCCAGTGCGGAACCGTCGGCGGTGGCGAGCGTGTAGCGCAGCGCGCCGGCGCGCTCGTTGGCGCTCAGCGCGCGCGGTGACGCGGCCAGCGTCGCGGTGAGGATGTCGGCGGACTGGTTGGGCGCCAGCGCGCAGGCGCGCGAGCAGGCCAGCGCGTCCAGGCGCAGGCCGCCGATCGGCAAGGTCATCTTCTGCGCATCGCCGGCGGCGTCGGTCCACACCGTCGCTTGCGTCGCGCCGCCGCCGATCTCCAGCGACTGCCGCACCTCGGTGAGCGTGCGCCGGCCTTCGGGCAACTCCACGTCGACCGCGCCCTGCACCAGGCCGCTCAGCGTGACGATCTGCACCGCGCTGGGATCGAACGCCGGCACCGTGTAGTGCGCGCCCTTGGCGCTGCCGGCGCGCAGCGCGGCGAGGCGCTGGCCTTCGGCGAGCCGCGCGCCGTCCGGCCAGTCCAGCGTGCGCGTGCGCGCCTGGCCGCCGACCTCGGTGCGCACCTCGAAGCGGCCATCCGGCAGGCGCTTGCCCTCGACGGTGCTGGCCACGCCGGACAGCTCCGTGCGCGAGCGGAACGCCAGCGGCGCGCCTGCGCGCGTCTCCACGCTGGCTTCCTCGTTGCGCATCGCCACCGAGGTGCCGGCGCGGTCGAGCACGATGTCGAGTGTCTGCGTAGTGGTGACGCGGTCGCCGTCGACCGCGCGCGTCTCGTGCAGGTGGCCGATCTTGCGGCCCTCCAGCAGCACGGTCATCCAGGTGTCGCTCGCCGGTGCGGCGAACGCGGGCAGGGCGGCGACGAGCAGGGCGAGGGCGGCGAACAGGCGGCGCATGGCGGTCTCCGGAGTCGGCCTATTCTGCCAGCGCGGCGGCGTCGGGCCAGCGGGTAGAATCGCCGCAACCCCACTGGAGTTCCCGCATGAAGCCGTTCGGCACGCCCTACACCGATACCGCGATCCGCGTGATGCTGCTCGGCTCGGGCGAGCTGGGCAAGGAAGTCGCGATCGAGCTGCAGCGCTTCGCGGTCGAGGTGATCGCGGTGGACCGCTACCCCAACGCGCCGGCGATGCAGCTCGCGCACCGCAGCCACGTGATCAACATGCTGGACGGCGCGGAGATCCGCCGCGTGATCGAGCTGGAAAAGCCCGACCTGGTGGTGCCGGAGATCGAGGCGATCCACACGCCGACGCTGGTCGAGCTGGAGAAGGGCGGATTGCGCGTGATCCCGACTGCGCGCACCGCGTGGCTGACCATGGACCGCGAAGGCATCCGCCGCCTCGCCGCCGAGACGCTGAAGCTGCCGACCTCGCCGTACCGCTTCGTCGACACCGAGGACGAATACCGCGCCGCCGTCGCCGCGCTCGGCCTGCCGTGCGTGGTCAAGCCGGTGATGAGCTCGTCCGGCAAGGGCCAGAGCACCGTGCGCAGCGCGGACGAGATCGGCCCGGCCTGGGAATACGCACAGTCCGGCGGGCGCACCGGCAAGGGCCGCTGCATCGTCGAGGGCTTCGTCGACTTCGACTACGAGATCACCCTGCTCACCGTGCGCCACCGCGACGGCACCAGCTTCTGCGCGCCGATCGGACACCTGCAGGAGCACGGCGACTACCGCGAGTCGTGGCAGCCGCAGCCGATGAGCGCCAAGGCGCTGGCCGAGGCACAGCGCCAGGCCAAGGTGCTGACCGACGACCTCGGCGGCCGCGGCGTGTTCGGCGTCGAGTTCTTCGTCAAGGGCGACCGCGTGGTCTTCTCCGAGGTCAGCCCGCGCCCGCACGACACCGGCCTGGTCACGCTGATCTCGCAGGACCTCTCCGAATTCGCCCTGCACGCGCGCGCCATCCTCGGCCTGCCGATCCCGGTCATCCGCCAGTTCGGCCCTTCGGCGTCGTGCGCCGTGCTCGCCGAAGGCGAAGGCAACCGCCCGCGCATCCACGGCATCGCCGACGCACTGGCCGAACCCGACACCATGCTGCGCTGGTTCGGCAAACCCGAAGTCAAAGGCAAGCGCCGCATGGCGGTGACGCTGGCGCGCGGCGAGGATGTCGATGCGGCGCGCGCGAAGGCGCGGAATGCGGCGGGGAGGTTACGGGTGGAGCTTTGAGGGGCAGGAGGATCGGTCGATGTATGGCGTGGATTCGGTGGGGTATTCAAACGCTCGTAAGTTAATCTGCCACCGTTTTCTTGTCGTTGTTCTTCGCTCAATTGCTGTTCTACATAGATAGGACGAGAGCCAAATGAGTGCTAGGGCCTTTGCAGCGCAGCTCAGAGATACCGTCGTAGATCTCAAGGCGAAGGGGACATTAACTATCGGTTGCGATACCCTGATCGCATACTTAGATGAAGTGTTGAAGTCGCCCTCCGCTGAAATCACGGAACCGGACTTGGCGAGGTACAGAGCCGAGCTAGAGCTTTGGGTGGAACGGCACAGGAATAGTCATTCGGCGAGCCTAGAGCTGTTCCGCTCGGTGATCGAATCCGGCCAAAATGCGATCCGCTCTTCGTTTCTGTTAAATGGAGGGGCCGCTGTTGCTGTGCTCGCATTCATCGGCCATCTGGCGGAGCATGAGCCAAGCAAGGTGTCAGTGTTTTCTGAGAGCCTCCTCTTCTTCGTGATCGGCGTGTTCACAATTGCGGTTACTTCTGGGGTGACGTACCTGAGTCAATGGCTCTATGCCGCCGAGGATGGCGATTGGAAGGAGAGGGCCGGCCGCTGGCTCAATATCGCTGCAATTGTGATAGGTTTATCGTCGTATGGATGGTTCATACTTGGAATGTGTCGTGCCTACACTAGTTTCAAGGACTTCGTGCATTAGCGCGTAGGGTCGGTTGAGCGCGTAGGATGGGCTGAGCGCAGCGAAACCCATCTTCTTGCGGGCGCGTCGGGTTCCGCTGAGCAGGAAACCGGGTATCACCGGATCATGATGGCGATGGAAGAAATGGATTGTGCGCTCGAATATTGAGCTGCATTCGGAGTGCAACATGCAGGGGTACATCGGCTACTTTGGCTTGGAGTCGTGGTGGCTGGAAGAGTTGGAACCACACGAACGCGAACTGATCTGCCAGCGCTACAGCGAGCGTGGCACATCGAACAGTGGTCAGCAATTGCTAGAGGAGACTCGATTCTCCTTCGTTGGAATGTCGCCGGTGCAATTCCTTAATGGTGTCGCAGGCTGCTTTCGCAAGGATGGCGAGCGAGACTTTGCCTACAGGGTTATAGATAAGGCGCAAGCATTAATTACAAGCGATACGCAAATTCTTGACGTGCATTTTCTCATGATGACAAAGATCGAGTTAACGTATCGAGACGTTCGATCTCCAGACGGCATCGAGAGGTGCATTGCGGCGTGCCGCGAGCAAATTGCGATTGCGCCGCAAGCCGCAAACGCATTTCAAAGTGAATATGCGGGACCACTGGTAGAGCACACGGGCTACAAACGGCTCGTCATGCTGCTGGAGGGCATCGGATATTACATCGAGTGTGTGCGAATTTGTGAGGAGGCATTGGCGGCCGGATGGTCGGGTGACTGGGAGAAGCGTGCTGCTAGGTGTCGGGCACGTACCAACCTCGTCGATGGGATCTAATCGTTCGGAATGGAGAGAAAAATGGGGTTAGGTTTATTTTTCGCTTGATTAACGCTCTGGGTTGGTGGGTTAAGCGATTGCATAGAGCATGACCGAAGGAAATGCCGTGACCGCAAGCCTGGACATTCGTGAAATCCGGCGGGAAGAGTTCGGGGTGCTCGGCCGGTTGATGGTCGAGGTGTACTCGCGGCTCGAAGGTTTTCCTTCGCCGGACGAGCAGCCGCGCTACTACGAGATGCTGGCCGACATCGGGCGCTTCACCGAGCGCAGCGGCGCGAAGGTGCTCGTGGCGGTGCTGGGCGGACGCGAGGTGGTCGGCGGCGTCGTGTATTTCGGCGACATGGCCGAGTACGGTTCGGGCGGGATCGCGACGACGATCCGGGACGCCTCGGGTATTCGCCTGTTGGGCGTCGATCCCAGGCATCGGGGCATGGGCGTCGGCAAGGCGCTGACGCGTGCCTGCATCCGGCTCGCCGAAGACGCGGGGCACGCGCAGGTGATCCTGCATACGACGCAGGCGATGCAGGTCGCCTGGGGCATGTACGAGAAGCTGGGCTTCGTGCGCGCGACGGACCTGGACTTCATGCAGGAGGCGCTTCCGGTGTTCGGCTTCCGGCTGCGGCTGGACACGCGCGCGTAGGCGACCCCACGGCGTGGGCGGCAATCGGCGCAATCGCGCAATCGCGCAATCGGAGACGGAGGCAATTAAGTAGGACGTTGATCACGTGTCCACCCGCGTTCGCCGCTTGCTGTATCTGATCGCCGCGCTGACGCTGCTGCTGGTAGCTGCGTGGTCCGCACTCTGGATGCTCTCGTCGTACAGCATGGCGTTTGCGGATTGCCAGGGTTCGTTCTCGCTGTTCGCCGAGCAATTCCGCTGCCGCCAGCCGCAGTTGACAGTGATACTCGGGGTCTCGTCGCTTCTTCTGGCTGCGCTGCTGCTCGCGTTGCGTGCGTGCATTCGGTCACAAGTAGGACGGGTCGAGCGCAGTGAGTAGGATGGGTTGAGTACAGCGAAATCCATCTGCTTGCGAGATGCGCCGGGTTGCGCTGCGGTCAACCGCCCGACGGGCCTCGGATCGGACGAATCCACACGCAGGTTGTTCTTCCGAAGGGGTGCGCATGAAGCCCATCAAGTCGTACTGGCTGCTGCTCGCCGCGGCGGCGAGCTTTTTCGCCGTCGGCATCCCGTACTGGCTGGTGCCATATCACGAGCTCAACCTTCCGAGCGGCTTGCTGACACCGGGGTTGGCCCTCGTCGCTGCCGCCCCGCTGCTGCTGCGCATGTTCCGCCTGGCTTCGTTTTGGCGGGCCACGCTCATGATCGGCGGGTCGGTCGGCGCGGTGGTCATGTCTCGCGTGCTGGTCGATGTCGTGCGCGATGCCACGTCCCACAATCTGTGGCCGATCGAACTCGTCATTGCGCTGGTGGTCGGCCTCGGCTGCGCGCTTGCCGGAGCCGTCGTTGGTACGCTGATGGCCAGGTTGCTGGCCAATGACGCCGAGGGTCATTGAACGTGATGAGCGTACGCGCAGCCGAGAGCGCCGACATCGCGCCCTTGGCGCAGCTCTGGTACGACGCCTGGCAGGACGCGCACGCGCAGATCGTGCCGGCGGAACTGGCGCGGCACCGCACGCTGGAGAACTTCCGGCAGCGGCTGGAAGCGGGACTGCCGCGCGTGCGCGTGACCGGGCCGGTCGGCGCGCCCAGCGGCTTCTGCGTGGTGAAGGGCGATGAGCTGGACCAGATCTTCGTCGCCCGCAGCGCGCGCGGGCAAGGCGTGGCGGCGGCGCTGATCGACGATGCCGAAGCGCGCATCGTCGCCGCCGGTTTCGACACCGGCTGGCTCGCCTGCGCGATCGGCAACGCGCGTGCGGCGCGGTTCTACGAGAAGCGCGGCTGGCGGCGTGCGGGCAACATGGTCGCCAGGCTGGAGATCCCAACGGGCGTGTTCGATCTTGAGGTCTGGCGCTACGAGAAGGCGCTTCGCGTTTGCGGGAAGATTGAACAAACCGACTGACGTCATGCCCGCGAAAGCGGGCATCCATTGCCAACATCGGGATGGGTTCCCGCTTTCGCGGGAATGACGGCTTGTCCAGGGGCTTCTTGGATGACGATCAGGCCACTCGACAACACCGACGCCGCGGCCTACCAGCGCCTGCGCCTGCTCGCACTGCGCGAGAGCCCGACCGCGTTCAGCGCCAGCTACGAGGATGAAGCCGGGCGCGCGCTCGACGACGTCGCGGCGCGCATCGCGCCGGCGGCGGATGGATCGGTCTGCATGCTCGGCATTTTCGTGCAGGACGAGCTGGCCGGCTTCGTCGCCATCATCCGCCCGCAGCGGGCGAAGCTGCGCCACGCCGTCGAATTTGCCGGCATGTACGTCGCGCCGGCACATCGCCGGCGCGGCCTGGGGCGCGCGCTGCTGGAAGCCGCCATCGCCCATGCGTGCTCGCTCGACGGCGTGCGCCACATCAAGCTCGGCGTCAACGCGGCGAACACCGCCGCCGTCGCGCTGTACCGCGCGGTGGGTTTCGAGCGTTACGGCACCGAACCGGACGCGCTGTGCGTGGACGGCACGTTCTACGACGAGGAACGCTACCTGCTGCGGATGGGCGACGGGTTGCCCACGGGCGTCTGAATCGACGCGCACGCCAACCCGACCGCGCTGCGCCGGTTCGGCGCCGGCCCCGTGAACCTTTTCCCGCGCGGGCGGCATCGTCCGGGGAGGGGTGTCGCGTTCGCCAGTCCGGCTTCGCCTGCCGGCCGGGGGCCGGCGCGAGAGGCGGAGCCGGCCGCCTTGCCGCGGCGTCCGGGTCAAACATCGCGGCGGGCAGGCAAATACAGGCGTCGCGAGGACGCCGAGAATGCCCGGCTCTGCCAACCGAGGAGCAACCCATGGGACTCATCGTCTTCGTCTACGGCGTGTTCGCCTACCTGTCGGGCGTGGCCGCGCTGCTGTACCTCATCCTGTTCGTGGGCAACCTGTGGGTTCCGATGACCATCGATTCGGTGGCCACGGGATCGCCCTCGCAGGCCGTGTTGGTGGATCTCGCCCTGATCGCGCTGTTCGGGCTGCAGCACAGCGTCATGGCTCGCCCGAGCTTCAAGGCCTGGTGGACACGCGGCGTGCCCGAGTCGATCGAGCGCAGCACCTACGTGCTGGCCACCGCGCTGGTGACGGCCCTGCTGTGCTGGCAGTGGCAGCCCATCGCCGGCACCGTCTGGAGCGTGGAGTCGCCTGCCGCCCGGCTGCTGCTGCAGGGCCTGTTCTGGTTCGGCTGGGTTCTGCTGCTCCTTTCCACCTTCATGATCAACCATTTCGACCTGTTCGGCCTGCGCCAGGTCTACCTGCGCCTGAAGCGGCGCACCTACACCCCGGTGCCGTTCGTGGAGATGGCCGTGTACAAGCTGATACGCCATCCCATCATGCTCGGACTGCTGCTGGGCCTCTGGTCGACGCCGGACATGAGCTACGGCCACCTGCTGTTCGCGGTGGGGGCCACGATCTACATCTTCATCGGCATCTGGTTCGAGGAACGCAACACGCGCGAGGCATTGGGCGCGGCTTACGAGCGCTACCGCCGCGACACGCCCATGCTGCTGCCGCTGCCGAGGCGCAAGGCGACCTGAACCTGGTTGCGGGGCGGGGCACCGCCGGGGCCGCGGGCTCGCTAGTGCGGGCTCGCGGCCCTTTCGTTGCGGCGCCAGGCGGCGGGCGGGACGCCGAACTCGCGCTTGAACGCGCGGTTGAACGCGGCTTCCGATTCGTAGCCGCAACGCTCGGCGATGCGGCCGATCGCTTCGGGCCCCGAGCGCAGCGCCTTGGCCGCCAGCCCCAGGCGCCAGCGCGTCAGGTACCGCATCGGCGGCTCGCCGATGAACTGGGCGAAGCGCTCGCCGAGCGCGGAACGCGACAGCGCCGACTCGCGCGCGAGGTCGTCCACCGTCCACGCGCGGCCGGGCTCGGCGTGCAGCAGCGCCAGGGCCTTGCCCACGTGCGGATCGCGCAGCGCCGCGAGCCAGCCGGTCTGGCCCGGCGCGAGCGTCGCGGTGTAGTGGCGCATGGCTTCCACGAAGATGAGTTCCGAGAGCTTGGCCAGCAGCGAGCTGGCGCCGGGGCGCTGCGCGCGCGACTCGCTGACGCCCACGCGCAGCAGTTCCACCAGCCAGGCGGCGTTGGGATCGTCCATCACCGGCACCCGCAACATGCGCGGCAGAGAGTTGAACAGGGGCTGGCTCACGCGGCGGTCGAAGGCGAGATAGCCGCAGACGAAGCGCGTCACGGCGCCGCCGCCGCCGTAGCGGATCACCGGCAGCGAGGCGGTGGGATCGCGCGGCAAGCCTTCGGTGCGGATGGCCGGGCACGCGAGGTCGCTACCGAGGAGGTGCGGGTAATCGCCCGAGAAGAGCACCAGGTCGCCGGCGTGCAGCTCCACCACTTCGTCGCCGTCCGCGAGCCGCGCCTTGCAGCTCCCCTCGACCAGGAAATGGAAGAATGCGAAGTGCTCGGAGGTGTCCAGGGCCTGCCTGGCATCGGGCAGGCCGTAGCTCGCCTCGGCGCACCAGGGCGCCGTGAATTCGCCGTCCAGATACACCGCGCCTTGCAGGTGTATGCCGGCGAGGACTTTCGACAATGCGTCCACGGGACTCCGCAACCTCCGGTTGGCCGCGTGCCGGCACCACGCAGCGGCACGGCTTGCGCGAAATATCGTCGCAAAACCGGGGCCGCAGCGCACTTTCCGGGCCAAGCATCCAGGCGCCGCTGCCGCGCGGCCTGGCCGGATGCGGGCGCGGGCGCGCGGCGTTGGCCCGTCGCCGCAGCCGCAACGCATTGTTTACGGCCCCCGGGCGCATACTGGACACAAGCGCTCCAAGCGTGCTCCCGAAGCGCGGCACCCATGTCCAGGCCATGGCTCGCCCAATATCCGCCCGGCGTTCCGGCGGAGATCGATCCCGACGCGTTCGCGTCGCTGAAGGACGTGCTGGCCGCGTCCTGTGCGCGCTTCGCCGATCTGCCGGCTTATCGCTCGATGGGCACGGCGATGACGTACCGGCAGCTCGACGACGCGAGCCGCGCGTTCGCCGCCTGGCTGCAGAAGGTGGGCCGGCTGCAGCGCGGCGACCGCGTCGCCCTGATGATGCCCAACCTGCTGCAGTACCCGGTGGCGCTGTTCGGCGTGCTGCGGGCGGGCATGGTGGTGGTCAACGTCAACCCGCTGTACACGCCGCGCGAGCTCGAGCACCAGTTGAACGATTCCGGCGCCACGGTCGTCGTGGTGTTGGAGAACTTCGCGCACACCCTGGCGCAGGTCATCGAATCCACGCAGGTGCGTATCGTGGTCACGACGCAGGTGGGCGACCTGCTGCCGCCGCTCAGGCGGCTGCTGACGAACGCCGTGGTCAAGTACGCCAAGCGGATGGTGCCGCCGTGGCGGCTGCCCGGTGCAGTGGACTTCAACCGCGCGCTGGCCGCCGGCCGCGCGCAGGCGTTCGACGAGGTGGCGCTCGGCCACGACGACCTCGCGTTCCTGCAATACACCGGCGGCACCACCGGCGTGGCGAAGGGCACGATGCTTACGCACGGCAACATGGTGGCCAACGTGCTGCAGGTGACCGCCTGGGTGTCGCCCAACCTGCGCGACGGCGAGGAGACGGCGGTCATGCCGCTGCCGCTCTATCACGTGTTCGCGCTGATGGGCTGCCTGTGCTTCCTCGGCATCGGCGCGCAGACGGTGCTGGTGGCCAACCCGCGCGACATGCCGGCGTTCATCAAGACGCTCAGGCAGGCGCGTTTCACCGCGATCATCGGCGTAAACACGCTGTTCCGCGCCCTGCTCGATGCGCCCGGCTTCGCCGACGTCGACCTGCGTTCCCTGAAGCTCGCGGTGGCCGGCGGCATGGCCGTGCAGCGCGTGGTGGCGCAACGCTGGAAGCAGCGCACGGGCGTGCCGCTGGTGGAAGGCTACGGCCTCACCGAGAGTTCGCCGGTGGCGATCGCCAACCCGGTCACCATCGAGGAATGGAGCGGCCAGATCGGCGTGCCGATCCCGAGCACCGAGGCAGCCGTCCTCGACGATGACGGCGCGCCTGTCGCGCTGGACGAGGTGGGCGAGATCTGCCTGCGCGGCCCGCAGGTGATGCGCGGCTACTGGAACCGGCCCGAGGAAACCGCCGAGGTATTCACCGCCGACGGCTGGCTGCGCACCGGCGACATGGGCTCGATGGACGAGCGCGGCAACATCCGCATCACCGACCGCAAGAAGGACATGATCGTGGTGTCCGGCTTCAAGGTGTTCCCCAACGAGGTCGAGGACGTGCTGGCGCTGCATCCCGGCGTGCTGGAGGCCGCGGCGATCGGCGTGCCCGATGTGCGCTCGGGCGAGGCGGTCAAGGTGGTGGTGGTGCGCAGGGACGCGATGCTGACCGAAGGCGACGTGCTCGCGCACTGCAAACAGCACCTGACCGCCTACAAGGTGCCGCGCATCGTCGAGTTCCGCAACGAGCCGCTGCCCAAGACCAACATCGGCAAGATCCTGCGGCGCGCGCTGCGCGAAGGTGCCGCCGCCGCCTGAGGAGCCCGCGGGCAAGCCATCATTCCCGCGAAAGCGGGACCGCGAGGCAGGCAGCCGCGGCGACGCCGCGGGCGGCGCGAAGGGCACGCCGCAGGAGCCGTGCGTCATCCCCGCCGCTGTTTTCGATAGGTGCCCGCTTTCGCGGGCATGACGCTCGTCGATTCGTCCGGACCTGCCCCGGGGCACGACGCGGGCCGGGCGCGGCGGCGGAGCCCCCAGCGCCGCCGCGCCCGCCGGCTCACTTGGTGACGACCAGCTTGCCCTTCATCACGGTCCAGTGGCCCGGCACCGCGCAGAAGAAGCTGTAGTCCTCGCCCGGCTTGAGCTTGCTGCCCGGGAACTTGGTCGTGGTGCTCTCGCCGCCGCCGATCAGCTTGGTCGCGGCGATCACCTTCGCGTCGCCCTGGGGCACGTAGCCGGCGGCGACGCCGGCCTTCGCGGCGGCGGTGGTCACCTCGGTCATGTCGGCGGTCTTGCTGATGACGACGTTGTGGCCCATCACCGCCACCGGCAGCTTGCCCGTGTGCGTGAGCTGGACGGTGATCGTCGGGCACGCGGCCGAGACCGTGGCAGTGTTCTTGTCGAACTGCATCTGGTCGTTGGCGTCGAGCTTGATCGTGCAGTTGGGCGCGGCCTGGGCGATGGCGGCGGCGCACAGCAGCGCCAGGCCGAGCAGGGTGCGTGAAGCGTGTTTCATGGGATGACTCCGTGGTGGGGGAGGGGAGGTGGCGATCGGAACGGTTGCCGATGGCGTTCGCGCGACAGGCGATGGCCTTAGTGCGCGCCGTGCGGCTGCCGGCTCTGCGCGGCGCTGGGCCGCTCCGCCACGCGCTCGAACCAGGGCGTGATGCGCGGCAGGCGGCGGTCGAACGGCTGCCGCACCGCCATGCCGAAATCCAGCCACACGTACAACCAGATGTCGGCGGCGGTGAAGCGCGGGCCGCACAGGTACGGGCCGTCGCCCAGCATGCCGTCGAGCCAGACCAGGCGATCCTGCGCGATGCGCTTGAGCCCGGCGGCCGCTTCGGGCGCGACCGGGATGCGGTTTTCGAAGCGCGCCAGGCCTTCGGCGTAGTGGTAGGCGTTGTGGATGAACTCGGTGACGTTGAGCTCGACGCGGCGCCACCACTGCCGCGTCTGCGCGCGCTCGGCGGCGCTGCTGCCGATCAGCGCGGGCGTCGGGTGCAGTTCCTCGAGGTATTCGGCGATCGCCACGGACTCCGCCAGCGACGTGCCGTCGTCGCACTGCAGCGCCGGCGTCTGCCCGGCCGGGTTGATCGCCAGGAACGGCGGCCGGCGGTTGTCGCCGGCGAACACGTCCACCGTCACGGCGGGCAGCGCCAGGCCCTTCTCCAGCAGGAACATGCGCAGGCAGCGCGGGGCGGGGCTATCGGCGTCGTACAGCAGCATCGCGTTCTCCTTGCACGCTTGTGCGCGAACGGACGCAGGTGCGCCGGCGCGCGCCCGCGGCGGCGAAGGGCGATGCGTTTCGCCGCGCGGGACGACACCGCACAGGCTAGACCCGCGCGCAGCGGACGTGGATGATCCGGGTCAATCGGGGTGACGATCGTAAGGATCGGAATCGCTTCGGCCCGCCGATGCAGGCTTGTCGCCGCAACGGCGTGCGCGAAGCGCTGACGTATCGCTGGTCGGTACGCAGCGCCTGGCCCCTCGTTTGACAGGTGGACGTCGTGAAATCCGATGCGTTGTCGAAATTTTTCCCGGTATTCGTGCTGGCGGCCGCCGCTTTCGTCTGGCTCTCCGGGCAGTCGATGCCTGCCGTGGTGGCGTCGCATTTCGGCGCGTCGGGCCAGGCGGACGCGTTCGCGCCGCGCGAGGGCTACGTGCGCTTCATGACGGCGCTGGTGCTGCTGCTGCCCGTGCTGGTGGTCTACCTGCCCAACTGGCTGCTGGCGCGCGTCGGTTTCGCCGTCAACCTGCCGAACAAGCGGTATTGGATGGCGCCCGAACGGCGCGAGGAAACCCTGGCCTACCTGCGCGGCAACGCATTCCGCCTGGGCTATCTGCTGGTCGGCCTGCTCGCCTACGTGCACTGGCTGGTCGTGCGCGCGAACGCGGCGGTGCCGCCGGCGCTGGACGCGGCGTGGCTGGTCGGCGGGCTGGTGGCGTTCGTGGTCGGCGCAGGCGCGTGCGTGCTGGCGCTCGTCCGGCGGTTCGCGCGCGTTCCCGGCTGACGCACACGCTGAACCCGCTGCGGCTTCCCGCCCGCGGCGGCAACGTCGCGGCGGCGTGCGCCCCTGCATCGCGGACATCGCCGCGTCCCGCCACCGAATCGGCAGACGACGCGCAGGCATCCCGCGGTATGCTGCGCGCCTCGCCGAACCGCGCCGGGAACTTCGATCGTGTCTGCTCCACTATCGACCGTCTCGCTCGCAGGTACCATCGTCCGCCTCGACCCGCTGACCCTCGCGCACGCCGCGCCGCTGGCCGAGGTCGGCCTGCATCCGGAGCTGTGGGCGCTGCAGCCGCGGCCGGTGGAAACGGAAGTCGACATGCGCCGCTACGTCGAGCTGGCGCTGGACGACCAGGCGCGCGGCGTCAGCCTGCCGTTCTCGGTCGTGCATCGCGGCGACGAACGCGTGATCGGCTCGACGCGCTACATGGACATCGCCATGGTGCATCGCCGCCTGGAGATCGGCGCCACCTGGATCGCGCCGGCCTGGCAACGCAGCGGCGCCAACGTCGAAGCCAAGCTGCTGCTGCTCGCGCATGCGTTCGAGACGCTCGGCGTGCAGAAGGTGGTGTTCAAGACCGAGACGCTGAACGCGCAGTCTCGTCGCGCCATCCTCGCACTGGGCGCGGTCGAGGAAGGCACCTTCCGCAAGCACCTGATCGCCGACAACGGCCGCGTGCGCGACATGGTCTATTTCTCCATCCTCGATACGGAATGGCCTGCGGCGCGCGATCGCCTGCGGGAACGGTTGCAACGCCACGTGCAGCCGCAGCCGAACACCTGACCGCGCCACGCGCATGGAACCTCCCACGCCGCAGGAATCGACATGCAGCTTTCCGATATTCCGTTCGGCACCACCGACTGGTCGGGCATCGAGCGCACCGAGCACAAGGGCGAGCGCGGCATGGCCTATTGGCGCACGCGCCAGTTCGGCGGCGTGCGCGTGCGCATGGTCGAGTACACGCCCGGCTATTTCGCCGACCACTGGTGCTGCAAGGGCCACATCCTGCTGTGCCTGCAAGGCGAGCTGCACACCGAACTCGAGGACGGCCGCAGCTTCACGCTGAAACCCGGCATGAGCTACCAGGTTGCCGACCAGGCCGAGCCGCATCGCTCTTACACCGACGTCGGCGCGACGCTGTTCATCGTCGACTGAGGCGCCGAGGCGACCTGCGTCGCCGCGCGCGTCGCGCTACCATCGAACCTTGCGCAACGCGACGCCGCCGCGCTGGCACGTCGGCGACGAAGGAGGGAGCGATGGAAGCCGGACTCTCGCGCTGGGTGCTGTTCGCGATCGAGCTGATGGCAGGCCTGTTCCTGCTGGCGCTGGTCGTGCTGCTGGTGTGCGGCGCGGTGCTGTACGTGCTCGACCGCAGCCAGACCGGCAATGCGATCCGCCGCAACTTCCCGGTGATCGGCCGCTTCCGCGCGCTGTTCGAGCACCTCGGCGAGTTCTTCCGCCAGTACTTCTTCGCCTTCGACCGCCAGGAACTGCCGTTCAACCGCGCTGAGCGCACCTGGGTGTACCGCGCGGCGGAGAACGAGGACAACACGCGCGGCTTCGGCTCGACGCGCGACCTCAGCATCGAGGGCACGCCGTTCTTCGCCAACAGCGCGTTTCCGGAGCTGGAGAAGGATGCGGTCGAGGCGCACCCGATCACGATCGGCCCGTATGCGCGCCAGCCGTACAGCCACGCCGCGTTCTTCAACATCTCGGCGATGAGCTTCGGCGCACTGTCGGTGCCGGCGGTGCGCGCGCTGTCGCGCGGCGCGGCCAAGGCCGGCATCTGGCTGGACACCGGCGAGGGCGGGCTGGCGCCGTACCACCTCGAGGGCGGCTGCGACCTGGTGTTCGAGATCGGCACCGCCAAGTACGGCGTGCGCACGCCCGACGGCAGGCTGGACGACGCCAAGTTGCGCGAGGTGTGCGCGCACGCGCAGGTGAAGATGGTCAGCCTCAAGCTCGGCCAAGGCGCGAAACCGGGCAAGGGCGGGCTGCTGCCGGGCGTGAAGGTGACGCCGGAGATCGCCGCGATCCGCGGCATTCCGGCGGGCCGGGACTCGCAGAGCCCGAACCGCCATCCCGAGATCGGCAACGTGCGCGAGCTGCTCGACATGGTCGCGCACGTGCGCGAAGTGTCCGGCAAGCCGACCGGCTTCAAGGCGGTGCTGGGCGACGTCGACTGGATCGCCGAGCTGTGCGAGGAGGTGGGGAAGCGCGGCGTCGAGAGCGCGCCCGACTTCATCATCGTCGACGGTTCCGAGGGCGGCACCGGCGCCGCGCCGCAGACGCTGATGGAGGGCGTCGGCCTGCCGCTGCGCGAGGCGCTGCCGATGCTGGTCGATACGCTGATCGCCGCCGGCCTGCGCGAGCGCATCAAGGTGATCTGCTCGGGCAAGTGCATCACCGCCTACGAGGTGGCGTGGGCGCTGTGCATGGGCGCCGACTTCGTCAACTCGGCGCGCGGCTTCATGTTCGCGCTGGGCTGCATCCAGTCGCTGCAGTGCAACCGCAACACCTGCCCGACCGGCATCACCACCCACGACCCGCGCCTGCAGCGCGGCCTGGTGGTGCCGGACAAGGCCGAGCGCGTCGCCTGGTACGCGAAGAACGTGATGCACGAGGTCGGCACGATCGCGCACAGTTGCGGCGTGCCCGAGCCGCGCGAACTGCGCCGCTCGCATTGCCGCGTGGTCTGCGACGACGGCCTGTCGCGCCGCCTCGACGCGCTGCATCCCTATCCGACGCCGCGCACGCACGCAGCGTGAGCGCGGCGGCTCGGCCGCGCAGGCGCCGCTCAGCGCATGGCCGTGCTGGCCGCGTCGTGGCGCGCGGTCTCCTGCGCCGACACCGCGCGCCAGCGGCCGGCGCGGCGCACGAACACGTCGGTGAACGGCACCTCCACGGTCCAGCCTTGGATGTCGGAATGGACCACGTTGATGCCGTTGGCGATCGCGCAGTCGCCGTAGATGCGCACGCGCAGCTCGCGCAGCGTCTGGGTGGAGCCGGGCGGCGTGTTGCCGCCGGCCAGCGCGTCGGCCTTGCTGCGGAACGTGCCGTTGGCGGACACGTCGACGAAATCGTCGGCGAGGATGCGCTCCAGCGTCGCGCGGTCGTGCGCTTGTGCGGCGCTCAGCCAGAGGTGTTCGAGGCGCTCGATCTCGTCGCGCTCGTGCGTCGCGCCTGCGGCGCGCGCGGCGGCGATCGGCAGGGCGGTCGCGCACAGGAGCGCGAGGACGAAGGTGCGCATGGCTGCGGGCATCGTCGGAACCTCCACGGAGAAGGGCGGCTGGCGGAACGCGCGCGGCGGCCGACGCCAGCGCCGATTTGCCTACAGCGGCTCCCAGCCGCCGCCGCGCAGCACTTCCAGCGGGCGGAAGCGGCGCTTGTAGTCCATCTTCGGATGGCGATCGATCCAGAAGCCGAGGTAGAGGTGCGGCAGCGCGCGCTCGCGGGCGAGCTGGATCTGGCGCAGCACCGCGTAAGTGCCGAGGCCGCGCGCGGCTTCTTCGGGATCGAAGAAGGTGTACACGGCGGAGACGCCGGTCGTGCACACGTCGGTGACCGCGACGGCCAGCAGCCGGCCGTCCTTGCGCAGTTCGAGGAACAGCGTCGGGCTCCACGGCGCGGTCAGGAAGCGGGTGAAGTCCTCGTCGCTGGCGTCGTCCATGCCGCCGCCGCGATGGCGGCCGTGCAGGTAGCGCGCGTACAGCGCGTGGCGCTCGGGGGTGAAGCCGGGCGCGGCGGGAACCAGTTCGAGGTCGGCGTTGCGCGCCAGGCAGCGGCGCTGGCTGCGGTCGGGCTCGAACGCGTCGACCGGGATGCGGCACGGCACGCAGGCGCGACAGCCGGGGCAGTGCGGAATGTAGACGTGGCCGCCGGCACGGCGGAAGCCGCGGCCCAGCGCGGTGGCGTACAGCTCGGGCAGGTCGGCCGCGGACGGATCCAGCACCAGGTTCTGCGCCGTGCGGCCGCGGAAGTAACCGCAGCCGTGGGGCAGGGTCTGGAGCAGCCGAACGCGGTCGGAGCGCATGGGCGGATTCTAGCCACATGCGGGGCCGGGCTGCAGCGGGCGGGCGTCACGGAAGCGAGGGCCGCGAGCCTGCCATTTTTCCCGGCGCGGGCGCAGGCCGCCGGGGGGGGCGCACCTCGTCCGCGGCAAGGCGCGCTGCGCGCGTCCCCCTCCCTCCAGCCCCGTTGAGGAGAGGGAGACAAGCGCCGCCGCCGCATTGATTTCCAGGCGCCCCCACGGGGAGCGGGGTGGGCGAGGCGCGCCGCCCGCGGGAAGGACGCGCTTTACCGCGGGAAAACGTACGCGGACGGACGCGGCGGTTTCAGAACACGCCCATCATCTTCAGCACCACCAGCAGGAACATGGCGCCCACCGCCGCTACCAGCGCCATGCGCACGCGCGCGGCGACGTAGGCGTGGCGCGCCGGGCCGGGCGCGCCGGGTTGGCGTTGCGCGGCCAGCTCGTTGGCGTAGCGCGTGGCCGGCTCGATGCCGATCTCGCGCAACACCTTGCGCGCGCGGGTCTGGTCCTCGGCGCGGGTGATCCACACCTTCGGCCAACCCTCGCCGGTGTCGCGCGCCGAGTAGCTGAAGCGGCTGTAGCTGGCCCGCTCGTAGACGCGGCGGTCGGTCACCGTGGTCTCGATGCCGTGCTCGGCGAGGAGCTGCACGACCCGCTCGATGTTCTCCGGGCGCGGCGAGGTGTAGATCTGACGCATGCGGCTATTTTACTCCGTCGCTCGCAGGCGGATCAGGCCTTCCTGCGCGGTCGAGGCGACCAGGCGGCCGTCGCGGCTGTAGACGCTGCCGCGCGCCAGGCCGCGCGCGCCCGACGCGCTGGGGCTGTCGCAGGAATACAGCAGCCATTCGTCGGCGCGGAACGGGCGGTGGAACCACATCGCGTGGTCGAGGCTGGCCATCTGCAGTTCCGGCGTGAGGTAGGAGATGCCGTGCGGCAGCGTGGCGGTGCCGATCAGGTGGAAGTCGGACGCGTAGGCGAGCAGCGCGCGGTGCAGCACCGGCGAATCGTCGACGCGGTCGCGCAGGCGGAACCAGACGTGCTGCAGCGGCGGCCGCTTGGCCGGCCGCAATTCGTCGCGCGGCCAGACGTGGCGGAATTCGAAGCCGCCCTGCATGCCCAGCCAGCGCTGCAGCTTCACCGGCAGGTGCGCGAATTCCTCCGCCGGCAGCGGCTGCGGTGGCGCCAGGTCTTCCGGCATCGGCACCGCGGGCATCGAGAGCTGGTGCTCGACGCCGGGTTCGGCGACCTGGAACGACACCGCGCAATTCAGGATCGGCTGGCCGTGCTGGATCGCCACCACGCGCCGCGCCGAAAAGCTGTGGCCGTCGCGCGCGCGTTCCACCGAGTAGACGATCGGCGCGTCGACGTCGCCGGCACGCAGGAAGTAGCCGTGCAGCGAATGCGCCTGGCGCTCGCCGTTGACGGTCTGCTGCGCCGCCGACAGCGCCTGCCCGAGCACCTGTCCGCCGAATACGTAGCGCGTGCCGATGTCGCGGCTCTGGCCGCGGAACAGGTTGTCTTCCAGACGCTCGAGCGCGAGCAGGTCGAGCAGTTCGGCGACGACGGGCAGGGGCATGGGGCGCGATCCGCGAAAAACGGCCTGCCAGTATAGCGGGCGATCGTTACGGCTTCAGGCGCTCGAGGCCGCTGTCGGCCAGCACCTCGGCCCAGGGGAACAGCGGCCCGGGGTCGCGCTTGCGATGGACGCGCCTGGCCGCGTCGTCGCTGGCCGCCACCTCGGCGGTGTCGAGGTCCTCGTGGCCGGCGATCAGGCGCAGGTCGGGATACTCGTTGCGCAGACGGCCGAGCAGTGCGCGCAGGCTGGCGATCTGCGCCGCCGTGTACGGCTCGGTCATCGCCTGGCGGCGCGAATCCAGCCAGTCCGGATAGCGGCCGGTGTTGACCAGTTCGATGCCGATCGAGCGCGGGTTGTAGCCGCGCGTGTGGTGGGCGACGCGCGTGCCGGCGACGAAGCGGTACACGTTGCCGTCGCGGTCGATGTAGTAGTGGCCGCTGTTGCCGGTGCCGTCCGCGTACAGCACCTTCTCGCCGTAGCTGCGCGCGGCGGCGAGATCGGGCAGCTCGGTGCAGTGGATCACGACGAGGTCGACCGCCGACGCGGGGCGCGCTTCGAGCCGCGTCTCGTAGGGCAGCGGCCAGTCCAGAATGACGGGTGCGGGCATGCGCCGAGTGTGGCATGTGCGCCGCACGCGCGGGTAGGGCGGGCCACGACCCGCCGGCGCCGGGCTTGGCCGCGCCGGGCGCGTGCTAGCATGCGCGCATGCCCAGAAGACTTCCCGCGCCGGCCCGACCGCTGGCGGCATTCTCGCGTCCTCGCCGCGCGGCGCCGCGCGTGCGCCCGGCCGCGGCCGGATGCGCCGCATGAGCGGCCTCGTCGTCCTCTCGCACGGCCTGGAAAGCGGGCCGGACGCGACCAAGGTCAGCGCCTTGGCCGCCGTCGCCGAATCGCTCGGCTGGCGCACGCTGCGCCCGGACTACCGCGACCTCGACGCACGCGGCCTCGCCGCTGCGGCGCAGCCGCGCCTCGAGCGCCTGGTCGCGGCGATCCCGCGCGGCGAGCGCGTGCTGCTGGCCGGCTCCAGCTTCGGCGCGTTCGTCTCCGGGCTGGCCTCGCTCGAGCGCGCGGTCGCCGGCCTGTTCCTGCTGGCGACGCCGCCCGAACTGCCCGGCTATGCGCGGCCGTTCGCGATGGCGCCGCGCGTGCGCGCGATGCTGGTGCACGGCTGGCGCGACGAGTTGTGCCCGGTCGATGCGGCGATCGCGATCGCGCGCGGCCACGGCGCCGACCTGCTGCTGCTGGACGACGACCATCGGCTGTCCGCGCACGTCGAGGACATCGCCGCGCAGTTCCGTCTGTTCCTCGGGTCGCCGTGACGTGACCGCGTTCTTCGCGACCTGCCCCAAGGGCCTCGAATACCTGCTGCGCGACGAGCTGGCCGCGCTCGGCGCCGACGCGCACGAGGCGCTGGCCGGCGTGCGCTTCGAGGGCACGCTGGAAACCGCCTACCGCGCCTGCCTGGAGTCGCGCCTGGCCAGCCGCGTGCTGCTGCCGCTGGCCGAGTTCGACGCGCCGGACGCCGACGCGCTGTACGCCGGCGTGCGCGCGGTCGACTGGTCACGGCACCTCGCCGCCGACGGCAGCTTCGCCGTCGACGCGGTGTGCGCGCAGAGCGCGCTGACGCACAGCCAGTTCGTCGCGCTGCGCGTCAAGGACGCGGTGGTCGACCAGTTCCGCGAGCGCTTCGGCGCGCGTCCGGACATCGACGTCGAGCGTCCCGACGTGCGCCTCAACCTGCGCCTGAAGAAGGATCGCGCCACGCTGTCGCTGGATCTCGCCGGCACGCCGCTGCATCGGCGCGGCTGGCGCCAGGGCCAGGGCGAGGCGCCGCTGAAGGAGAACCTCGCCGCGGCGATGCTGCTGCGCGCGCAGTGGCCGGCGATCCACGCCGCCGGCGGCGCGCTGCTCGATCCGATGTGCGGCTCCGGCACGCTGCTGATCGAGGGCGCGTTGATGGCGGCCGGCGTCGCGCCCGGCCTGCGCCGCGACTACTTCGGCTTCCTTCGCTGGCGCGGCCACGACGCCGCGCTGTGGCAGCGCCTGCGCGGCGATGCCGAGGCGCGCGCCGCGGAGGGGCTGCGCGGGCTGCGCGCCTGCTTCTTCGGCAGCGACGCCGATGCGGCGATGATCGCCGCCGCCAAGCGCAACGCGCAGGCCGCGGGCGTCGCCGGCTTCGTCAAGCTCGAGCGCCGCGACGTGGCGCATCTCGAGCGCCCCGCCGGGCTCGACGCGCCGGGCCTTGTGATCACCAATCCGCCGTACGGCGAGCGCCTCGGCGAGCGCAGCGCGCTGCCGGCGCTGTACCGCGCGCTGGGCGAGCGCCTGCGCGAAGGCTTTCCCGGCTGGCGCGCCGCGGTGCTGACCTCCGACGCCGAGCTGGGTCACGCGATCGGCCTGCGCGCCGAGAAGCGCTACACGCTGTACAACGGCGCGCTGGAGTGCGCGCTGCTGTGCTTCGACCTGACGCCGCGCGAAGAGGCGCCGCGCGAAGCGAAGCCGCTGTCGGCCGGCGCGGCGATGGCGAAGAACCGCATCCTCAAGAACGCGCGCCACCTGCGCAAGCGCCTGGTGCGCGAAGGCATCACCTGCTACCGCGTCTACGACCAAGATCTGCCCGAATACGCCGCGGCGATCGACGTCTATACGGCCGTACCGGAAACGGCGCCGCAGGCGTCGCCGCTGCCCTGGCTGCACGTGCAGGAATACCAGGCCCCGGCCGACGTGCCCGAACACGTCGCGCGCGATCGCCTGCGCGATCTGGTGCGCGCCGCGGGCGAGGCGCTGGAGGTGCCGCGCGAACGCATCGCGGTGAAGCAGCGCCGGCGCGGCAAGGGCGGCGCCAAGTACGGACGCTTCGACGAACGCGGCGAATTCCTGCTGGTGGAGGAGGGCGGGCTGCGCTTGCGCATCAACCTCACCGACTACCTCGACACCGGCCTGTTCCTCGACCACCGCCTGGTGCGCGCCAGGGTGCGCGAGCTGGCGCGCGGCCGGCGCTGCCTCAACCTGTTCGCCTACACCGGCACGGCCAGCGTCTACGCCGCCGCCGGCGGCGCGCTCGAGACGGTCAGCGTGGACCTGTCCGCGACCTACCTCGACTGGGCCTCGCGCAATCTCGCCCTGAACGGCTTCAGCGGACACGCGCATCGTCTCGTGCAGGCCGACGCACTGGACTTCCTCGCCAACGAGCGCGGCCGCTACGGCCTGATCTACGTCGATCCGCCGACCTTCTCCAACTCCAAGCGCGCCGACGACTTCGACGTGCAGCGCGATCACGCGCGCCTGCTGGCCGCCTGCGGGGAACGGCTGGAACGCGACGGCGTGATCGTGTTCTCGAACAACTTCCGCCGCTTCCGCCTGGACGCCGAGGCGCTGGCAACGCGCTTCGTGATCGAGGACTGGAGCCGCGCCAGCATCCCGTTCGATTTCGGGCGGCGCGCCGACATCCACGGCTGCTGGCTGCTGCGCCCGCTCGCCTCCGGATCGGGTTAACAAGCGTTTCAGTGGCGATTCAGCGCTGCGGCGCAAGCATCCTTCGCAAACGGAGGTGGCGCATGAACATGCAGCGTGTACGGGTGGCCGGGTTGGCCGCGTTTGCCCTGGCGGCGTTCGCGCTGACGCCGTCGGCGTTCGCGCGCGGCCACGTCAGCGTGGGCGTCGGCATCGCGTTGCCGGGCCTCAGCATCGGCTATTCCGACTGCCATCATTGCGGCGGGCGCGGCTACTACGGCGGTTATTACGGCGGCTACTACGGCGGCGGCTGGTACCGTCCGGCCTACGTGGCGCCGGCACCGGTCTATTACGCGCCGCGGCGGGTGTACTACGCGCAGCCGGTGGTGGTCGAACGCGTCTACGAGACGCGCCGCGTCTACCGCGACGACGACGATCGCTACGACCGCCGCTACCGCGACGACGACCGCCGCGGCCGCTACTACGACGACGGCGACTGAGAGCCGCGAGGCCGTCTCCCCGATACCCCGCGCGGCCCGGTCGGCGACGATCGGGCCGCGGCGTTTTCAGCCGCCCTTGAGCAGCGCCTTGTAGCCGTCCTTGTCCAGCGGCCGCACGCTGGCGACGCGGCACAGCATGCCGCTTTCCGGCACCACCGTTTCGCCGCTGTCGCCGCACATGCGGCCGTCGGTGGATGGCGTCGGGCGGAACATCAGCATGCCGCCGTCCCTGAGGCCGTCGCAGTCCACGTCGAGCTTGACGTGGTAGTAGCCGTCGCCGGTCTGCACGGCGATGTCGCGCGCATCGACCGCCGTCCAGTGGCGGATGCGGCCTGGGTCGAGGCACATCGAAACCGGGCGCAGCGGCCCGTCGGCCGCGGCGACCGGCGCGGCGTTGGTGGCGGATCCGGTGCCGGCCGGCTGCGGAGCGGCGGCGGTACTGGCGGTTGCGGCGGGATCCTGCGCGGACGCTGCGGCGGCGAGGCCGAGCGCGCACGCGCAGGCGGCGGTGACCAGGGTACGGCGTATGGCGGGCATGCTCCCCTCCGCATGGCCATGGGGCTCGGAGGCGCTTCGCCGCCCCACCCCGGGTCGACGCTGCTGCGGCAGACCTGCGGACAGGCGCCCGGCGCCTCGTGGGGCAAGCATACCCCGATGGGTTCCGGCATGCAGGCCGCGATCGCGGCGCGACGACGAACGCGCGGCGGTCAGCGCCGCCTGACCGCGCGGCCGAGGCGCTGCTCCATCTTCGCCAGCGTGGCGCCGTAGTAGCGGCGGTAGCCGTCCGCGCTCATCCAGCCGGCGGGGCAGGCGACGCTGCGCACGTCCGCGGCGTCGAACCAGAGGAAGCGATAGCGGCCGCTGCACGGATCGCGCAGGCGCACGCGCGCCCGTGCGCCCTCGACCGCGCGCACGCGGCCGATGCGGCCGTCGGGCACGCGCACGCAATCGCCGAAGGCGGGAAGCGCCGGCTTGCGGGGCATGCGCCGATCATCCGCGCGCGCCGGCGCGACGTCCAGCGGCGGCGCGACCGCGCCATCGCGGCGCGTCCGCGCCGGAATCCCCGATGGGTGCACTGCGCCGGTCGGCGCGGGCGCTGCGTGCGCTGCGCGCACGTCGGCAGCAGGCAACGTGCGCGGAGCGCATGCTGCGGCAGGTGCGGGTGATCCGGGATCACCTGCCCGTGGCGGCGATGCACTCGACCTCGACGCGCGCGCCCAGCGCCAGGCCGCTGGCCGCCATCGCGCTGCGCGCCGGCAGGTGGGCCTTGAAGTAGCCGCGGTAGACCGCGTTGAACGCGGGCCAGTCCTTGATGTCGGCGAGGAACGCCGTGCACTTCACCACGTCGTCCATCGACGCGCCGCTGGCGGCGAGGATCGCGCGGATGTTTTCCATCGCCTGCTTCGCCTCGGCCGTGATGCCGCCGGGCGCCAGCGTGGTGGTGCCCGGCAGGTTGCCGATCTGGCCGGACAGGAACAGCAGGTTGCCGGCGCGCACCGCATCGGAGAACGGCAGGTCGTGCTGTGCGGTGGCCGGCGCGCGGTAGAACCGCGGCGTGTCGGCGGCGCGCAGCGGTGCGGCGAAGACCAGTGTGGCGAGGGCGGCGAGGGCGATGCGTGGCGGCAGCGGCATGGCGGCGTCCCGGTGGCGTGCGTGGCACCCTAACGCGGACGCGCGCACCGCGCCAGCGCGACGGCGCCGGGCTCAGGCGGCCTTGCGCAGGCCCAGCGTGTCGAGCAGTTGCTGCGCGGCGCGCAGGCGTTCGGCGGCGCCGGGCAGCTCCATGGCGACCTTCAGCTTGTCCTGGCCATCCAGCCTGTAGGTGCGCGGCTGCTGCTGGATCAGGCGGATCACCGACAACGGGTCGACGTTCGGCTTCTCGCGGAAGGTCACGCGGCCGCCGGCGGGTCCGAAGTCGAGCTTGCGGATGCCGAGCGGGGTGGCGCGCAGCTTCAGCTCGGTGATCGCGAACAGGTGCTTGACCGCATCCGGCAGCAGGCCGAAGCGGTCGATCATCTCCACCTGCAGCTCGCGCAGCGCCTCGGCGTCGGGCGCGCTGGCGATGCGCTTGTACAGCGTCAGGCGCGCGTGCACGTCGGGGAGATAATCGTCGGGGATCAGCGCCGGCAGGTGCAGCTCGACTTCGGTTTCGTGCTCGCTGCTGAGATCGAAATCCGGCACCTTGCCGCTCTTCAACGCGCGCACCGCGCGCTCCAGCAGTTCGGTGTACAGCGAGAAGCCGACTTCCTGGATCTGCCCGGACTGCTCCTCGCCGAGCAGTTCGCCGGCGCCGCGGATCTCGAGGTCGTGGGTGGCCAGGGTGAAGCCGGCGCCCAGTTCCTCCAGCGAGGCCAGCGCCTCCAGGCGCTTGCCGGCGTCGGCGGTCATCGCGCGGCGGTCGGGCACGACGAGATAGGCGTAGGCGCGATGGTGCGAGCGGCCGACGCGGCCGCGCAACTGGTGCAACTGCGCCAGGCCGAAGCGGTCGGCGCGGTTGATCACGATGGTGTTGGCGGTCGGGATGTCGATGCCCGACTCGATGATGGTGGTGCACACCAGCACGTTGAAGCGCTGGCGGTGGAAGTCGAGCATCACCTGTTCCAGCTCGCGCTCGGGCATCTGCCCGTGCGCGATGCGGATGCGCGCGTCGGGGATCAGCGCCTGCAGCTCGCGCGCGGTCTTCTCGATGGTGTCGACCTCGTTGTGCAGGAAGTACACCTGGCCACCGCGCGCCAGCTCGCGCTGGAACGCCTCGCGGATCAGCGCGGGGTCGTGCTGGGCGATGAAGGTCTTCACCGCCAGGCGATGCGCCGGCGGCGTGGCGATGATCGACAGGTCGCGCATGCCCGCCATCGCCATGTTCAGCGTGCGCGGGATCGGCGTCGCGGTCAGCGTCAGCAGGTCGACCTCGGCGCGCAGCTTCTTCAACTGCTCCTTCTGGCGCACGCCAAAGCGCTGCTCCTCGTCGACGATCACCAGGCCGAGGTCCTTGAACTTCACGTCCGCCTGCAGCAGCCGGTGCGTGCCGATCATCACGTCGATCCGGCCGTCGGCGAGCCTGGCCAGCGCGGCCTCGATTTCCTTTTTCGACTTGAAGCGCGAGATCACCTCGACGCGGATCGGCCAGTCGGCGTAGCGGTCGCGGAAGTTGTCGTAGTGCTGCTGGGCGAGCAGGGTGGTCGGCACCAGCACGGCGACCTGCTTGCCGGCGCTGGCGGCGACGAATGCCGCGCGCACCGCCACCTCGGTCTTGCCGAAGCCGACGTCGCCGCAGACCACGCGGTCCATCGGCCGCGGCGCGGCGAGGTCGGCGATCACCGCCTCGATGGCGGTGAGCTGGTCGGGCGTCTCCTCGAACGGGAAGGTCGCGGCGAACTGCTCGTACAGCGTGCGGTCGACGGCCAGCGCGGTGCCCGCGCGCGCCTCGCGCTGCGCGTAGATCGCCAGCAGCTCGGCGGCGACGTCGCGCACCTTTTCCGCGGCCTTGCGCTTGGCGCGTTCCCAGGCGTCGCCGCCCAGCGCGTGCAGCGGCGCCAGCTCCGGCGCGGTGCCGGTGTAGCGGCTGACCAGCGCCAACTGCGCGACCGGCACGTACAGCTTGGCGCCCTTGGCGTATTCGATGGCGAGGAACTCGCCGGGCATGCCGCCGACGTCCAGCGCGACCAGGCCCTGGTAGCGGCCGACGCCGTGGTCGACGTGCACGATCGGCGCGCCCAGCGCCAGCTCGGTGAGGTCGCGGATCACCGCTTCCGGATCGCGCGCGGCAGTGCGGCGGCGGCGGCGTTCCTGGCGCACTCGCTCGCCGAACAGCTCGCGCTCGGTCAGCACCGTCAGCGCCGGCGCGGCCAGCGCGAAGCCCTGCTCCAGCGGCGCGACGGTGATGGCGAAGCGCGGCGCGCCCGCGGCGCTCGCCCGCTCGCCCTGCCCCTCTCCCAAGCGGGGATAGGGGATTGCATCCGCGGCGACTCCCGTGCCCGTCTTCTCCGGCGGGGGAGCGAGGGTCGAACCCGTGGTCGCCATCTTGTCTCCCTCTCCCCGGCGGGGAGAGGGCTGGGGTGAGGGGGGAGCGGCGAAGCCGCTCCAGCTTTCCGCAACGACCGGACGCAGGTCCGCGACGGCGAGCTGCTCCAGCAGCGCCTCGCGGCGGCCGGCGGTTTCGGCGGCGACCAGCACGCGCCCGGGATAGGCGTCGAGGAAGCGCTTCAGTCCTTCGGCCGGCGCCTCGCCCTTGCGGTTGATCGGCAGCTCCGGCGCGGGCTGCGTGCCGAGCGCGACCGCGTGCGCGTGATCGGCGCCGACGATGTCGACGCGCAGCGGCTTGTTCAGCGCCTCGCGCAGCTTCTCCACCGGCAGGTACAGCTCGTCGACCGGCAGGATCGGCCGTTCGATGTCGTGCGCGCGCTGCTCGTAGCGCTCCTGCGCCTGCGCGCGGAAACGCTCGGCCGCGTCCAGCGCGCCCTCGCCCAGCACGAACAGCGCGTCGTCGCCGAGGTAGTCGAACAGCGTCTCGGTGCGCTCGAAGAACAGCGGCAGGTAGTACTCGATGCCGCCGGGGGTCACGCCCTCCTTCATGTCCTGGTAGAGCGGACAGCGGCGGATGTCGATCAGGAAGCGCTCGCGCAGGCGGTTGCGGAAGCCCTTGGCCGCCTCGTCGGTGAGCGGGAACTCGCGCGCCGGCAGCAGCTCGACCGCCTCGACCTGCTGCTGCGAGCGCTGCGTCTCGGCGTCGAAGGTGCGGATCGAGTCGATCTCGTCGTCGAACAGCTCGATGCGATACGGCTCCGCCGCGCCCATCGGGAAGATGTCGATCAGCGCGCCGCGCACGGCGAAGTCGCCGGGTTCGGCGACCTGCGGCACGTGGCGATAGCCGCTGGATTCGAGGCGGCGCTGTTCGCCGGCGAGGTCGAGTTTCTGCCCGCGCCGCAGCGCCAGCCCGGAGCCGGCGATGAAGCTGCGCGGCGCGAGGCGCTGCAGCAGCGTGGCGACCGGCACCACCAGCATGCCGCGGCGCACCGACGGCAGCCGGTACAGCGTGGCGATGCGCTGCGAGACGATCTCGGGGTGTGGGCTGAACAGGTCGTAGGGCAGGGTTTCCCAGTCCGGGAAGTGCAGCACCGGCAGCTCGGCGCCGGCGAACACCGCCAGTTCGTCCTCGAGCGTGCGTGCGCGCTGGGTGTCGCGTGCGACGAACACCACCGGACCCGCGTGCCGGCGCGCCGCCCCGGCCACCGCCAGCGCCAGCGCGGAGCCGTGCGGCGCGGCCCAGTAGCGGCGCTGTTTCGGATCGGTCGGCAGCGGTGGCGTGATCAGCTCGGGCATGGGTACGGCAAACGCAGTGCGGCGCCGGTCGCCGTCGGGCGGCCAGCGCGGGCACAGAAGCGCAATTCTACCGCGAAGCCGCGGTACGGCGCGCCGCGCTCACAGCGCCAGCGCGACCTTCACCGTGCCGGCGTCGCCGGGCACCAGGCTGCGCCGGAAGCCGAGCTCCTCGCACAGTTCCAGCATGCGGTGGTTCTCGGCCAGCACGTAGCCCCACAGCTCGGCCAGGCCGCGCCGGCGGCATTCCTTGATCAGCCGCGCCATCAGCAGCGCACCCAGGCCGCAGCCGGTCCAGTCGCGCTCGACCAGGATCGCGAACTCGGCGCTCTCGGTGGTGGCGTCGATGTAGACGCGCGCCGCGCCGTGGATCTCGGCGCGCTGCGGCGGCGCGTCCTCGGTGAGCACGAAGGCGGCTTCGCGCTCCCAGTCGATGTCGCACAGGCGCGCGGCGGTGCTGTCCGACAGCGTGGTCAGCACGTGCAGGAAGCGCATGCGCACCTCGTCGGGGGACAGCCGCTGGAAGCAGCGCTGCAGCGCCGCGCGGTCGGCGGCGCGGATCTGGCGCAGGCGCAGCAGGCGGCCGTCCTCGAGGCGCACCAGTTCGCCGCGCTCGTCCGCGGCCGGCGGCGGCGTCTGGAAGCGGGTGCGGGTGGGCGGCGGCAGCGCGGCGGCGTGGATCGGCACGGGCACGCCGTAATGGTCGCGGATGGAGGAAGAGCTCGCAGTCATGCGCGTATGCTGCATTGCGACATTGGAGCAAACCACCTAACCCGGACGCGCCCGGTTCAGGGCGGTTTCACGCGCGCGGCGCGCTCAGTGCGCGCCCGTCGCGCAATCGAACGGCAGCAGCGCGACCGGCACGCCGAGGTGCGCCAGCCACGGTCCGGCCAGGGTCAGGCCGGCCATGGTCAGCAGCGCCGCCGCCACGCCGCGGCGCAGCGCGGTGCGCTGCAGCAGGCGCGGCAGCAGGCTGCCGCCGAACGCCGCGGCCAGCATCGAGGGCAGCGTGCCCAGGCCGAACGCGACCATGGTCGCCGCGCTGGTCCACGGGCTGAAGCTCGACCAGGCCAGCAGCAGCACGGTGTAGACGAAGCCGCACGGCATCCAGCCCCAGATCAGGCCGAACGCCAGCGCCTTGGTCGCGCGATCCACCGGGAACAGCGCGCGTGCGCGCGGCGCGAGGCGCATCCACAGGCGCGTGCCGACGAAGCGCTCGGCGACGCCGTGGCCGCCGGACAGGGCGAACGCCGCGGCGACTAACGCCGCCGCGGCGAGGATGCGCAGGACCAGCCGCACGCGGGTCTGGTCGAGCGCGCCGTAGAGCAGCGCGCCGAGCGTGCCGAACGCCAGCCCGGCCAGCGCGTAGCCGCCGATGCGGCCGAACTGGTAGGCGACCAGCAGGTGCGGGCGCGGGCGACCGTTGGCGCCGCGCCTGGTGGCCAGCGCCAGCGCGCCGGAGATGCCGCCGCACATCAGCACGCAGTGGCCGGAGGCGGCCAGGCCCAGCAGCAGCGCGGCGGCGATGGTCGGCGTGCCGGTCATGGCGCGTCGTCCTGCGGCGCCGCGTCGTCGCGCGACGTGGCGGCTTCCGGCGGCGGATCCTCGGTCAGCGGCAGCAGGCGCGGCGTGTCCATGTCGTCGAACTGGCGGTGGTTGACCGCCCAGAAGAACGCCGCGCCGGCGCCGACCATCAGGATGATCGACAGCGGGATCAGCACCACCAGCACGTTCATGCGATGGCCTCGCGGGCGTGCGCGTCGCGGCGGCGGCCGATGCGCAGCGCGTTCAGGATCACCAGCAGCGAGCTGGCCGACATGCCGATCGCGGCCAGCCACGGCGGCACGAAGCCCAGCGCCGCGACCGGCACCACGGCGAAGTTGTAGGCCGTCGCCCAGCGCTGGTTCTGGCGCAGCACGCGCAGCGTCTGCTGCGCCAGCCGGCGCGCGGCGGGCAGCGCGTCCAGATGCTCGCCGCTGAGCACGATGGCGCTGGTCGCCTGCGCCAGTTCGGCGCCGTGGCCGAGGCTGACCGCGACGTCGGCGCCGGCCAGCACCGGCGCGTCGTTGACGCCGTCGCCGACCATCACCACGCGCGCGCCGCCGCGGCGCAGCGCTTCCAGGCGCGCGAGCTTGTCCTGCGGGCGCTGGCGCGCATGCCAGCGCGTGATGCCGAGCGTCGCGGCCAGCGCTTCGACCTTGGCCGGCGCGTCGCCGCTGAGGATCTCGACGGTCAGTCCCTGCGCGCGCAGCGCCGCGACCGCGGCGCCGGCGTCGGCGCGCGGGCGCTCGGCGAAGTGCAGCGTCGCCAGCGCGCCGGAGGCGTCGGCCAGCACCACCGCGTCGGCGCGCGCATCGAGTGCGGCTTCGGCGGCGCCGGCGAGGGCAAAGTCGGGGCGGCCGAGGCGCAGCCGGCGGCCGTCGACCACGCCTTCGAGACCGAGGCCGGCGCGCGCGACGGCGTCTTCCGCCTGGCGCAGCGGCAGCGTCGCTGCGGCCGCGGCGATCGCCTGCGCGACCGGATGCCGGCTGCCGCGCGCCAGCGCCGCGGCCAGCGCCAGCGCGGCATCGGGCGCCAGCCCGGCGCGCGCGTCGATGCGGTCCAGCGCCAGCGCCGGATCGGTCAGCGTGCCGGTCTTGTCGAACACCACGTGGGTCGCCGCGGCCAGCGCCTCGACCGCGTCCGGGCGCACCACCAGCACGCCGCGTCCGGCCAGCACCGCCAGCGCGCGGGTGATCGCCGCCGGCACCGCCAGCGCGAACGCGCACGGGCACGACACCACCAGCACCGCCAGCGACGCGGTGAACGCGCGCGCCGGATCGACCAGGCTCCACAGCAGCGCGGTCAGCGCGGTCAGGGCCAGCACGCGCGCGACGAAGCGCGCCGCGGCGCGCTCGCCGGCGGCGGCGAGGCGCGGACGCGCGGCCTGCGCGCGCGCGGTCAGCGCGACGATGCCGGCCAGCACGGTGTCGGCGCCGACGCGCTCGACGGCGACGCGCGCCGGTCCCTCGACCACCACGCTGCCGGCGACCAGCGCATCGCCGCGGCGCTTCGCCACCGGCTCGGATTCGCCGGTCAGCAGCGCCTCGTCGACGCGGCAGGCGTCGCTTTCCAGCACGCCGTCGGCGGGCACCGCGGCGCCTTCGGCGACGTGCACGCGGTCGCCGGGCACGAGTTCGATCGCGCCGACGCGCTCCAGCGCGCCATCCGTGCGCACGCGGTCGGCGCAGGCCGGCGCCAGCCGCGCCAGCGCGTCGGTGACGTCGCCGGCGCGGTGGCGCGCGCGCATTTCGAGGTAGCGCCCGGCGAGCAGGAAGAACACGAACATGCTGACCGAGTCGAAGTACACCTCGGCGCCGCCGCGCAACGCCTCGACCAGGCTGGCGGCATAGATCAGCGCGATCGCCAGCGCCACCGGCACGTCCATGCCGAGACGGCGCGCGCGCAGCGTGCGCCAGGCGCCGGCGAAGAACGGCTGCGCTGCGTACAGCACCACCGGCGTCGCCACCAGGAAGCCGAGCCAGCGGAAGAAGTCGCGGGTGACCGCGTCCATGCCGTCGAACGCGCCGATGTACAGCGCGACCGCGTACATCATCGCCTGCATCGCGCCCAGCCCGGCGACCAGCAGGCGTTTCTGCGCGGCGTGCGATTCGTCGCGGCGCGCGTCGTCCAGCGCCTGCGCGTCCAGCGGGCGCGCGCCGTAGCCGGCGCGGGTCAGCGTGTCGAGCAGGGCGGGCAGCGGCGTGCGCGTCGCGTCCCACTCGATGCGCGCGCGCCGCGCGGCGGCGTTGACCTGCACCGCGGCGACGCCGGGCAGGGCGCCGACCGCGCGTTCGATCAGCCACACGCAGGCGCTGCAGCGCATGCCGTCGACCAGCACGCAGACCTCGCTGCGGCCGTCCTCGCGCGTGCGCACGACGTGGCGCGCCAGCTCCGGGCGCGCCCACGGCGACGGCGCCGCGGAGGGCTCGGCGGCGCGCGCCGCGGGTTGGTCGCGCAGGCGGTAGTAGGCACCGAGGCCGAGGCGGTCGATCCATTCCGCGGCGGCGCTGCAGCCGGGGCAGCAGAACGGGCGGCGCACGCCGGCGATGTCGGCGTAGCGCGTGGCGGCGGGGTCGAGTCGCTCGCCGCAGTGCCAGCAGGCGTGCGCCGGCGCCGCAGCGTGCGGTCGCGCCGTGGCGACCGCCGCCGCGTTCATGGCGCGGCCTGCGAAGCCGGCGGCGCCGGCGGGGTGCGCGCCACCGGCACCCGCAGTACCTGCGCGCCTGCGACCGGCAGCGGCTCGTCGGCATAGCGCGCGGCGATCACGATCGTCGCCACGCACGCGCCCAGCGTCAGCAGCGCGATCGCCGCGGCGAACCACAGCAGCGGCGTGCGGTACCAGGGCAGCGGCGTGGCGGACATGTCACTGGCTCGTGGCCGGCGCGCGGTGCGCGTTGGCGTAGACCCAGGCGGCGACGGTGCGCGCATCGTCCTCGCCGAGGCGCGCGCGCCACGCCGGCATCTGCCCGCCGCGTCCGTGGCGGATGGTTTCCTCGACGGTGGCGAGATCGCCGCCGTACAGCCAGATGTGGTCGGTGAGGTTGGGCGCGCCCACCGCCTGGTTGCCCTTGCCGTCGGCGCCGTGGCAGGCGGCGCAGACGGTGGTGAAGATCGGCTGCGCGGCGGCCGCCTTGGCGGCGTCGTGCGGCGCGCCGGACAGGCTCAGCACGTAGTTGGCGAGGTTGGCCACGCCGGCCTCGCCGAACGCCTCGCCGAACGGCGGCATGGTGCCGTGGCGGCCGTCGAGGATGCTGGCGAGGATGGTGTTGCCGTCGCCGCCGTACAGCCAGTCGGCGTCGCTGAGGTTGGGCGCGCCGAGCAGCGGATTGCCGTGCGCCTGGCGGCCGTGGCAGGCGGAGCAGTTGTCCTCGAACAGGCGCCCGCCGAGCTGCACCGCCTGCGGGTCGTGGGCGAGCTGCTCGACGGTGTAGAGCTTGAAGCGCTGCATCAGGTCGGCAAGCTGCACCTGGTTGGCGGCGGTGTCGCGCGCCAGCTCGCCGTGCGCGGTCCAGCCCAGCAGGCCCTTGAAGCGGCCGAAGCCGGGGTACAGCGCCAGGTAGGTGAATCCCGCGGCGAACATGCAGGCCGACATCACGAACCACCAGCGCGGCAGCTTGCGCACGCCCTCGCGCAGCACGCCGTGCGCCCACACGTGGCCACTGGTGCCGTCGGGCAGCGTCGGGATCTTGACCCGCGTGCCCCACAGGAACAGGAACAGGGTGATGCCCATGTTCAGCACCACCAGGAACATGACCCATGCCGACCAGAACATGCTCATGGCCGATCGTCCTTCTCGTCGTTGCCGTCCGCGCTGCCTTCCAGCGGCAGGCGCGCGAGGCGGTCGAATGCGTGCTTGTGGCGTGCGTTCCAGGCCCAGATCCAGATGCCTATGAAGGTCAGCATCAGGAGCACGGTGATCACGCCGACCAGGTGGCCCCAGATCGGATTCATCGCGCGCCCGCCTGCGCCGTGGCCGGCGCGTGAGGCTCGTTGTCGACGCCGAGGCCCTGCAGGTAGGCGATCAGCGCGTCCATCGCGGTCTTGCCCTTGAGCGCCTCGGGCGCGGCGGCGATCTCGGCGTCGCTGTACGGATCGCCCAGCCGGCGCAGCGTGCGCATGCGCGCCTGGATGTCGGCGGCGTCGATGGTTTCCCTGGCCAGCCACGGGAACGCCGGCATGTTGGAGTCGGGCGCGACCGCGCGCGGATCCATCAGGTGCAGGCGTTGCCAGGTGTCGGAATACTTGCCGCCGACGCGCGCCAGGTCCGGGCCGGTGCGCTTGCTGCCCCACTGGAACGGGTGGTCGTAGACCGACTCGCTGGCCACCGAGTAGTGGCCGTAGCGCTGGGTCTCGAAGCGCAGCGCGCGGATCATCTGCGAATGGCACAGGTAGCAGCCTTCGCGCACGTAGATGTCCTTGCCGGCCAGGCGCAGCGGGTCGTAGGGCTTGACCCCTTCGGCCGGGTGCACCTTGTGCGCCTCCATGAACAGCGGCGTGATCTCGGCCAGGCCGCCGAGCGAGACCATGATCGCGATCAGGATGCCGAGCTTGCCGGCGTGCTTCTCGATCGCCTCGAAATACTTGTATCCACCAGCCATGACGCGCTCCTCAACCGGCCGCCGGCAGCGGCGCCGGCACCTGGTGCGGTACCGGTTCGGGAATCGGCACCGGGATGGGCGTGATCAGCCGCTTGCGCGCGTGCGCCGCGGTGTGCCACAGGTTCCACGCCATCACCAGCATGCCGGACAGCACCAGCACGCCGCCGAGCATGCGCGTGATGTACAGCGGGTGCACGGCGCGCAGGCTGTCGAGGAAGCTGTAGGTCAGCGCGCCGTCGGGCTGCGTCGAGCGCCACATCACGCCCTCGGTGATGCCGGCGGCCCACATCGAGATCACGTACAGCAGCAGGCCGCAGGTGTGCAGCCAGAAGTGCAGCTCCATCGCCCGCGTCGAGTGCATCGCCGGGCGGCCGAGCGCGCGCGGCGCCATCGCGTACAGCGAGCCGATCGTGATCATCGCCACCCAGCCGATCGAGCCGGAGTGGACGTGGGCGATGGTCCAGTCGGTGTAGTGCGAGAGCGAGTTGACGGTCTTGATCGCCATCATCGAGCCCTCGAAGGTCGACGCGGCGTAGAACACCAGCGACAGCACCATGAACTTGGCTGCCGGATCGGTCTTCAGCTTGTGCCAGGAGCCGTTGAAGGTGAGCAGGCCGTTGGCGGCGGAGCCCCAGCTCGGCATCAGCAGCACCAGCGAGAACGCCATGCCCACCGACTGCACCCAGTCCGGCAGCGCGGTGTACATCAGGTGGTGCGCGCCGGCCCACATGTACACCGAGATCAGCGCCCAGAAATTGACGATCGAGAAGCGGTAGCTCCACAGCGGCTGTTGCGCCTGCCGCGGCACGAAGTAGTACATCATGCCGAGGAAGCCGGCGGTCAGGAAGAACGCCACCGCGTTGTGGCCGTACCACCACTGCACCATCGCGTCGACCACGCCCGAGTAGATCGGGTAGGACTTGGTCAGCGATACCGGCAGCGCCAGGTTGTTGACGATGTGCAGCAGGCCGACCGCGACGATGAACGCGCCGTAGTACCAGTTCGCCACGTAGATGTGCTGGATGCGCCGCCGCGCCAGGCTGCCGAAGAACACCGTGCCGAAGCTCACCCACACCACCGCGATCAGGATGTCGATGAACCACTCCGGCTCGGCGTATTCCTTGCTCTGGGTGATGCCGAACGGCATCGTCGCCATCGCCAGCACGCAGACCAGTTGCCAGCCCCAGAACGTGAACGTGGCCAGCCGGTCGAACGCCAGCCGGGTGTGGCCGGTGCGCTGCACCACGTAGTAGCAGGTGCCCATCAGCGCCGAGCCGCCGAAGGCGAAGATCACGCCGAAGGTGTGGTCGGGGCGGATGTGGCTGAAGGTCAGCCACGAGGTGTTGAAGTTGAGCGCGGGCCAGGCCAGTTGCGCGGCCGCGAACACGCCGATGGACATGCCGACGATGCCCCAGACGGCGGCAGCGAGCAGGAACAGGCGTACGACCCGGTCGTTATAGGTCTCGGTGGGATGCATGGGGAGGTTCCCGAAGCGCCGGGCGGCGGCATTGTGCCGATGCCGTAGCTTGCGCAGGTTGATGTACGTCAATGATGCGCCCGAATGCCGGGAGGGAGGGTGCGGCAATTGGTCGCGTCGCCATGACCTGGGGCAGGCGGCCGCGGCTGCATGCGGGCGCAGCGCTGCTAGACTGCGCGGCCTCCGCCGCCGCCGCCGCCCCGTCGATGTCCGCACCCGCCAATTCGCTGAAGGCGATCTTCTTCGCGCTGGGCGCGAACTTCGCTATCTTCCTCGCAAAGCTCGCCGCCGCGTTGCTGACCGGCTCGGGCGCGATGCTGGCCGAGGCGGTGCATTCGCTGGCCGATTGCGGCAACCAGGGGCTGCTGCTGCTCGGGCTGCGCCAGGCGCGGCGTCCGCCGTCGCCGGACTATCCGCTCGGCTGGGGCAAGTCGCTGTACTTCTGGTCGTTCCTGGTCGCGCTGCTGCTGTTCAGCGTCGGCGGCATGTTCTCGATCTACGAGGGCCTGCACAAACTGGCCGCGCCGGAACCGATGAAGTGGCCGTGGCTGGCGGTCGGCGTGCTCGCCTTCGGCGTGATCGCGGAAGGCTTCTCGATGTGGGGCTGCCTCGGCGAGATCGACAAGTCGCGCGGCGGCGCCAGTCTGTGGCGCTGGTTCCGCGACAGCCGCGCCAGCGAGCTGATCGTCGTGTTCGGCGAGGATCTCGCCGCGCTGCTCGGCCTCGGCCTCGCGCTGCTGGCGGTGCTGCTGACCGTCGCTACCGGCAACCCGATCTACGACGCGCTCGGCACGCTGGCGATCGGCGTGCTGCTGGTGGTGATCGCGGTGTTCATCGCGATCGAGGTCAAGGCGCTGCTGATCGGGCAGAGCGTGGAGCCGGCGCGCAAGGCCGAGATCCTCGGCTTCCTCGAGGCGCGCGCGGAGATCGGCCGCGTGTTCAACCTGATCACCCTGCAGCTTGGCCCCGACGTGATGGTGGCGGTCAAGGCGGAGATCGCCCCCGAACACGTCGCGCGCGGCGTGGTCGGGGCGATCAACGCGGTCGAGCGCGACCTCAAGGCGCGCTTCCCGGAAGTGCGCTGGAGCTTCTTCGAGCCCGACGTTGCCGATTGAGCGCGCGTCGGCCGGGTAGCGCGCGCTGCGCGCACGGCCGCTGGGCCCGGGCGTCGCGCGTCAGCGCCAGCCCTTGATCACGCCGATGCCGATGCCGAAGTGCACGTCCGGCTTGCGGCTCTGCAGCTCGTCCGGGGTCCACAGGTGGGCCTGGCCGACCTGCACCAGCGGGAACACATAGTCGTGGTCGCCGACCTTGCCGGCGCGGGTGCCGTTGAGATGCCCGATCAGGGTCATGAAATGCCCCTCGGGATAGTCGTAGCGCTCGACGTAGCCCGGCATCACCGCGAGGAAGCGCCCGCTGGCCGGCTGCGCTCCCAGCGGGCGCTGCGAGCCGTCCAGCGGGTAGGCCAGCACCTCGATCTCGCTGCGATCCGGATAGTTGTTGACCGCGATGATGCGGCCGCCCCACACCACCTCGGCGTTGCCGTAGCGTTCGGGCGCATCGGCGACCTGCTGCGGCGGCACCGTCAGCGTGGTCGGCGAGACCTTGTAGATCGGCGCGGGCGCGCAGGCGGCCAGCATCAGCAGGGCGGCCGGCGCGAGCAGGCGCAACGGAGCACGGAACATGGCGTACGAACGCATGGTGGCGGCCTCGTGGTGTCGGGCGATCCGGCGCGGCCGGACCGCGCGCCTATCTTCCGCTTCCTTCATCCGGAATCCCATAGGGCGGGCGGCTGCGGGGCGCGCGGGCGATGCCTCGCGCTTCCGCCCTACGCCCGCTCGCCGGTCAGGCGTTCCAGGCGCTGCTGGCCGCCGTCCGGCGCCAGCAGGCGCGCCAGCGCGGGCAGGATCGCGGCGAGCCGGCGCTCGAACTGCCATGGCGCGTTGACGATCGCCATGCCCGCGCCGTTCAGGCGCAGCGCGGTGTTGTCGGGATGCACCAGCAGCTCGGCGACCCACACGTTCTTCATGCCGCTCGCCGCCAGCCAGCGGTGGAACGGCAGCACGTGGCGGCGCAGCTTGATCGGATACCACACCGCGTAGACGCCGCCCGGCCAGCGCTTCCAGGCGTCGGCCAGCGCCGCCTCGATGGCGCGGAATTCGTCCTCCTGCGCCTCGAACGGCGGATCGATCAGCACCAGGCCGCGCTTCTCCGCCGGCGGCAGCAGCGCCTTCAGCGCGGCGTAGCCGTCGCGCTGGTGCACGTGCACGCGCTTGTCGTCGCGGAACAGCGCGCGCAGGCTGGCCGCTTCCTCCGGATGCAGCTCGCACAGCACGGCGCGGTCGTCCGCGCGCAGCGCCTGCGCGGCGAGCAGCGGCGAGCCGGGATACACGTCCAGCGCGTCGCCCGCGTTCAGCGCGCGCACCTGGTCGAGGTAGCGCTGCAGCGGCGGCGGCAGCGCGTGCGCGGCGGCGAGGCGCAGCACGCCGCCGGCGGCTTCGCCGGTCTTGCGCGCTTCCTCGCCGCCCAGCAGGTAGCGGCCGCTGCCGGCATGGGTGTCGAGGTAGCACAACGGCGCCGGCTTCGCCTGCAGCGCCTCGATCAGGCCCAGCAGCACGGCGTGCTTGAGCACGTCGGCGAAGTTGCCGGCATGGAAGGCGTGGCGGTAGTTCATGCGTCCCGATGGGGTGGCGGACGCGCAAGTATAGGCAACCCCCGTGCGAGCGGGCCGGATGGAGCGATTCCGTGGGGGCGGCTGCGGCATCTGCGCCGCGGTCGCGGTTGAAACCGCGACCGCGAGAAGGCAGACGGCTGGCGCCGCGGCGTCGGGCGTGGGGCCGGCTCCGGCGTTGAGCACGGCCGGCGGCGCGGCTAAGCTGCGGGCATGTTCTCCCGTCGCCGCCGCTGCCTGTTCCTGCTCGGCCTGCTGGCCGTGCTGCTGCAGGCGTTCGTGCCGGCGTTGGCGATGCCCGTCGCCGCGCACCGCGGCGACGCACACGCGCATGCGATGTCCGCCGCGATGGGCGGGCACTGCACGGAGCGCTCCGCGCACGGCTGCTGCGCCCATGGCCAGGGCGGCGATTGCGCGTCGATGGGCGGCTGCGCGCCGTCCGTGGTCGCTCTCGCGCTGGCGCTTCCGCCGCCGCTGGCGCCGCCGCGCGCCATGCGCGCGCGCTGGCCGGCGCACGCCGCCGCGCCGACGGCGCTACCCACCGCGCCACCACTACAACCACCAACCACCTAACGCCCT
>NZ_JBDKSX010000074.1:0-1705 GCF_039680435.1 Mizugakiibacter sp.
CCGCGGCGCGCGAGCGTGCGCCCGCGCGCCACGCGCCCCGAGGACAGCTCCACCCGCGCCGCGCGCGTGCTCGACGCGCTGCTGGCGCGCCTGCCGCCGCGCCTGCGCGGCAAGGCGCGCGACTACCTGGTGCTGACGCGCATGGACCGCCCGGTCGGCGCGCTGCTGCTGCTGTGGCCGACCTGGTGGGCGTTGTGGCTGGCCGCCGGCGACTTCCCGCCGTGGAAGCCGCTGCTGGTGTTCACGCTGGGCGTGTTCGTGATGCGCGCCGCCGGCTGCGCGATCAACGACTACGCCGACCGCGACCTCGATCCGCTGGTGCAGCGCACCGCCGGCCGCCCGCTGGCGAACGGCCGCGTGCAACCGCGCGAGGCGCTGACCGTGTTCGCCGCGCTGCTCGGCGTCGCCTTCCTGCTGGTGCTGCTGACCAACGCGCTGACTGTCAAGCTAGCGTTCGTCGGCGCCGCGCTGGCGGCGATCTATCCCTTCAGCAAGCGCTACACGCACCTGCCGCAGGTGGTGCTGGGCGCGGCGTTCGGCTGGTCGATCCCGATGGCGTTCGCGGCGGTGACGAACGGCCTGCCGCCGCTGGCCTGGCTGCTGTTCCTCGGCAATGTGCTGTGGTCGACGATCTACGACACCGAGTATGCGATGGTCGACCGCGAGGACGACATCAAGGCCGGCGCCAAGTCGACCGCGATCCTGTTCGGCGACGACGACCTCGTCATCGTCGGCGTGCTGATGGGCACGTTCATGCTGACGATGGCGTTCGTCGGCACGCGCGCGCAGCTCGGCTGGCCGTACTGGCTGGCGCTGGCCGCCGCCGCCGCGCTGTTCGTGCGCCAGCAGTGGACGATGCGCGACCGCGGCCGCGCGCACTGCCTCGCCGCGTTCCGCCAGAACAACGCGCTGGGCATGACGCTGTGGGCGGGCATCGCGCTGGCGCTGGCGCTGCGCTGAGCGGCGGCGCGGCGGCTCAGCCTGTCGCGTCGAACAGTCCGGTGGCGGCGACGGCGGGGTGCTGCTTGCTGGCGACGAACTCGATCACCTCGTGGCGGGCCACGCCGGCGCGCGCGAACGGATCGTCGGCGAGCAGCGCGTCCAGGCGCTCGCGCGGCATCGCCCGCACCAGGATCACGCCACCAGTGCGCGGCACCTTCGGCCCGGAGGCGAGGAAATCGCCGGCCGCATAGCGGCGGTCCAGCCAGACGCGGTGCGCCTCGACCTGCGCGTCGACTTCGGCGAGCGGACGCAGGTCGTAGTGCAGGCTGACGACGTACATGCGGATCTCCAGCGAATGAAGCGCGTTACTGTAGCGTCGGCACGCGGGCGCGATCCATCTGCCGCCAACCTGGGTCACGGCGCGGCGGCGCGCGCCAGCGTCCACACCTCGACGCGCGCGACGCCGGCGCGCTTCAGCACGCGCGCGCACTCGGCAAGGGTGGCGCCGGTGGTGGCGACGTCGTCCAGCACGGCGACGTGCGCCGGCAGCTGCGCATCCGCCGCCGCGAACGCGCCGCGCACGTTGCGCCGGCGCGCCACGGCGCCCAGCTCCGACTGCGCGCCGGTGGCGCGCACGCGGCGCAGCGCGCGCGGCGCCAGCGGCAGCCCGAGCGCGCGCGCCCGCGGCTGCGCCAGCTCCAGCGCCTGGTGGTAGCCGCGCGTGCGCAGGCGCTGCGCGTGCAGCGGTCCCGGCACCAGGCAG
>NZ_JBDKSX010000075.1:0-3720 GCF_039680435.1 Mizugakiibacter sp.
CGTCGCGCTGACGCGCCGCGCGCGCGAACTGGGTGCCGACGCCGCGCTGGTGGTCACGCCTTACTACGTGCGCCCGACCCAGGAAGGCCTGCGTCGCCACTACCTCGAAGTCGCCGACCAGGGTGGCCTGCCGGTGATCGTCTACAACGTGCCCGCGCGCACCGGCTGCGACCTGCTGCCGGAGACGCTGGCCGCGCTGCGCGACCATCCCGCGATCGTCGCGGTCAAGGAGGCGCGCGCCGACGCCGAGCGCATCCGCGATGTCGCCGCGCTGGCGCGTTCCGATTTCGCGTTCCTGTCCGGCGACGACGGCACCGCCGCGGCGGCGCTCGCGGCCGGCGCGGCGGGCGTGGTCTCGGTCGTCAACAACCTGGTGCCGCGCGCGTTCCGCGCGTTGTGCGACGCCGCTCGCGGCGGCGATCGCGCCGCGCTCGCACGTCGCGCGGCGGAACTCGCGCCGCTGATCGAAGCACTCAACTGCGCGCCCAACCCAATTCCGGTCAAGGCCGGCCTGGCCGAACTCGGCCTGTGCGGCGCCGGTCTGCGGCTGCCGCTGATCGAACTTGCGCCCGGCCCGGCGCGCGCGCGACTGCGCGAGGCGCTGGGCCGTCTCGTCCCGCTGGCAACCGCCGCATGATTTCGCAACGGAAACCCCTCTCGATGAAGAAACTGCTCGTCGCCGCCGCCTTCGCCGCGCTGCTGCTGTCCGGCTGCAGCCTGTTCCACCACAAGAACAGCGCGTGGGAGCGCGCGGTCGAGGAGCGCCCGCTGGAGGTGCCGCCCGACCTCGACACGCCACCGACCAGCGCGCAGCTGGTGGTGCCGCCGGCCGGCGATGCCGCCGCGGCCGCGCCGGCCGCCGCCGGTGCGCCGCCGAGCGCCGGCGTGGGCGACAGCTTGAGCGTGACCGACGACGTGGAGAGCGCTTATCGCCGCGTCGGCCTTGCGCTGGAACGCGCCGGCGTCGGCACGGTCGTCGCGCGCGATGCCGCCGCGCACAGCTACCAGGTCGCGGTGCAGACCACCGTCGTCCACGAGAAGCAGGGGGGATTCTTCCATCGCCTGTTCTCGCGCAAGAAGACCGAGACGGTCACCGGCAACGTCAGCGTGACGGTCGGCGCCGAAGGCAGCGGCAGCAAGGTGCAGCTCGAAGGCGACCGCGCCGCCGTGCAGCAGCTGCTGACGGCGCTGAAGGCGCGGCTGGGCTGAGCGATCGGACGGGAGCGGCCGTGGCCGCGACTCCAGGCAGGCGGTTCGGGGCTGCAGCCCCGGCCGCATTCAGCGCTGCAGCAGCGGCAGCTTGTCCGGCTTGCCGTCCCAGTCCTTGGCGTCGGCGGGCGCGTCCTTGCGTTCGGTGATCACCGGCCAGGCCTTGGCCAGTTCGGCGTTCAGCGCGACGAACTGCTCCTGGCCGGCCGGCACGTCGTCTTCGGGGAAGATCGCGTTGGCCGGGCATTCCGGCTCGCACAGGGTGCAGTCGATGCACTCGTCCGGATCGATCGCGAGGAAGTTCGGGCCTTCGTGGAACGCGTCGACGGGGCAGACCTCGACGCAGTCGGTGTACTTGCACTTGATGCAGTTGTCGACGACGACGAAGGTCATGTGCGCTGCGCTGGCCTGGGGATGACGATGCGCCGCGTGCCGGAAAGTGGCGCTCCCTACGAGACTCGAACTCGTGTTCCCGCCTTGAGAGGGCGGTGTCCTAGACCGCTAGACGAAGGGAGCGCGGTGCGGCGAAGGCGCGCTAGTATAGCGGAATCGAAATGCCGGGCAACGCCCCGGCGGCCCGCCATCAAGGGAACGAGGCCTTGAGTTCAGAGTCCAGGACGAATGCGCCGATCGCGCTCCGCGTGATTCCGCGCGACCAGCACACCCTCTCACGCAAGGACATCAGCCAGGGCGCGCTGCGCGTGCTGTACCGCCTGCACGAGGCCGGCCATCGCGCCTGCCTGGTCGGCGGCGCGGTGCGCGACCTGCTGGTCGGCGGACACCCCAAGGATTTCGACGTCGCCACCGACGCCACGCCGGAACAGGTCAAGAAGCTGTTTCGCAACTGCCGGCTGATCGGCCGCCGCTTCCGCCTGGCGCACGTGATCTTCGGGCCGGAAATCGTCGAGGTCGCCACCTTCCGCGGCACCGGCGACGGCGAGGAAAACGGCGACCGCCACATCGTCGACGGCCGCATCCTCCGCGACAACGTCTGGGGCACGATCGAGGAGGACGCGCTGCGCCGCGACTTCCGCGTCAACGCGCTGTACTACGACATCGGCGACTTCAGCGTGCTCGACTACGTCGGCGGCATCGACGACCTGCACGACCGCGTGCTGCGCCTGATCGGCGACCCGGAGCAGCGCTACCGCGAGGATCCGGTGCGCATGCTGCGCGCGGTACGGTTGGCGGCCAAGCTGGAGTTCCGCATCCACCCGAGCGCGGTCGCGCCGTTCGCCGCGCTGGGCGACCTGCTGGGCGAGGCGCCGCCGGCGCGCCTGTTCGACGAGTCGCTGAAGATGTTCCTCGCCGGCTACGGACTGCAGAGCTTCCGCGAGCTGGAACGCTACGGCCTGCTGCAGCACCTGTTCCCGGTGGCCGCGCGCGTGCTGGCGCGCGACGCCGACCATGCGGTGCGCCGCCTGATCGAGGCCGGGCTCGCCAACACCGATGCGCGCGTGCGCGAAGGCAAGCCGGTGACACCGGCGTTCCTGTTCGCGGTGCTGCTGTGGGGCGAAGTGCGCGATGCGGCCGAGGCCGAGGTCGCCGCCGGCGTCGAGCCGACGCTGGCCTGGCAGCGCGCCGCGCATCGCGTGGTCGCCGAGCAGTCCACGCGGGTGGCGATCCCGCGCCGCTTCGCGCAGGTGATGGAGGAAATCTGGGCGCTGCAACCGCGCTTCACGCAATTCGCCAGGAAGCGCGTGTTTCGCCTGCTGACGCATCCGCGCTTCCGCGCCGCCTACGATTTCCTGCTGCTGCGCGCCGCCGAATCCGACTACCAGCGCCAGGTCGGCGACTGGTGGACCTGGGCGCAGGGCGCGACCCACGAGCAGGTCGCGCAATCGCTGGCGCAGGTGCAGCAGGCGGAGCCGTCCGTCGAGCCGGCCGCGACCCTGTCCGAAGCCGCGCCGGCGGCGGTGGCGAAGAAGCGCCGGCGGCGCCGGCGGCGCAGCCCCTCCGCGGCGGGCGGCGCCGCCGCGGACTGACGCGTGACGCCGGCCTACGTCGCGCTCGGCAGCAACCTCGGCGACCCGCGCGCACAGGTGCTGCGCGGCCTCGGTGCGCTGGCCGGACTGCCGCAAACCCGCCTGCTGCGGCGCTCGCCGCTGTACCTGACGCCGCCGTGGGGCATCGCCGAGCAGCCAGCGTTCGTCAACGCCGTGGCCGCGCTGGAGACGGAGCTGTCGCCGCAGGCGCTGCTGCAGGCGCTGCTGGGGATCGAGCGGGCGTGCGGCCGCGACCGCAGCGGACCGCGCTGGGGGCCGCGCACGCTCGACCTCGACCTGCTGCTGTACGGCGACCGGGTGCTGCGCGAGGATGACCTGACCCTGCCGCATCCGCGCCTCGCCGAGCGCGCCTTCGTGCTGCGCCCGCTTGCGGACCTGGCACCCAGCCTCCATGTGCCGGGGCAGGGCCGCGTCGATGCGCTGCTGGCGCGCGTCGACGCCAGCGGCTGCGTGCCGCTGGCCGACGCTTGAGCGGCGCCGAGCGCGCCGCCGATAATCCGCGGTT
>NZ_JBDKSX010000076.1:0-9489 GCF_039680435.1 Mizugakiibacter sp.
ACGGCCGCTCGGCGCACCTGCCGGCCGGCGCGCACTACCACTTCGTCGACTACGTGGAGATCGCGCGCGCCGCCGCCGACGCGCTCGGCCTGGACCGCTTCCGCCTGCTCGGCCATTCGCTCGGCGCGGGCGTGGCCAGCCTGCTCGCCGCGGCGGTGCCCGCGCGCATCGAGCGGCTGGCGCTGATCGAAGGGCTGGGCCCGATCGCCGACGACCCGGCGCACACGCTGGCGCGCTTCCGCGACGCGATCGCGCGCCGCCGCGGCGCCGAGGACAAGCGCGCGCGCGTGTTCGCGAACGTCGAGGAAGCGGTACAGGCGCGCGTGCGCGCCGGCGGCCTCGATGCCGCGCAGGCGCGGCCGATCGTCGAGCGCGGCCTGAAGGCGGTCGCCGGCGGCCACACCTGGTCCAGCGATCCGCGCCTGACCCTGCCGTCGCCGCTGCGCATCGAGGAAACGCAGTTGCGCCGCCTGCTCGCCGGCATCGCGGCGCCGACCCTGCTGCTGCTCGCCGATCCGATCACGCCTTACCTGCCGACCGCGACGATGGACGCGCGCGCCGCCTGCGTCGCCGCCATCCGCGTGCAGCGCATGGCCGGCGGCCACCACCTGCACCTCGAGCGCCCGCAGGCGGTCGCCGAGGCGCTGCTGCCGTTCCTCGCCTGACCCCCGCCGCCCGCCCCCGCGACCGCGGGGGGCGGGCGCTGCGCGCCTAGGCCGAGATCGCCAGCCGCTCGGAGCGGTAGATGCGCGCGGTGACGACGATCGCGAGCGCCGCGGCAACCGCGCTGCCGGCCACGCAGGCGGCCAGCTCGGCCGCCGCGACCGCGTCACCGCGCAGCAGCCGCGTGATCGCCAGCGTCTGCCCGACCACCGGTACCGCGTACATCCACAGTTGCGCCTTCAGCGGCAGGATCGACAGCAGGATCGACGGCAGCGCCGGCACGAACATCAGCAGCGACAGGTACGTCTGCGCCTCGCGGTGGCTCTTGGCGAACGCCGCCACCAGCGTCTGCAGCGCCGCCATCAGCGCGACCAGCGGCAGCATCGCCAGCAGCGTGGTCGCGGTGAAGCGCAGGCCGATCTGCAGCGCCATGCCGATCTTCTCGGTCGGCAGGAAGTGGCCGGCGGCGGCGAACGCGAGGATGCTGAGCAGCACCGTGACCGCGGCGAACGCGCTGGTCGCGCCGAGCTTGCCGGCGAGGATCTGCCAGCGCGGCGCCGGATTGGCGAACAGCGGCTCCAGCGACTGCCGCTCGCGCTCGCCGGCGGTGGTGTCGATCGCCAGCGCCATGCCGCCGATGAAGGCGCTGAGCACGAAGAAGTACGGCAGCATCATGAACATCAGCCCGGCGCGGCTCTGCGGCGTGGACTGGTCGCGCTCGGCCACCGCGACCGGCCGCGTCACCGCCGGCGAGATGCCGCGCGCGACCAGGCGCAGCGCGGCGGTGCGCTGGCCGTACAGTTCCAGCATCTTCTGCAGGCGCCCGACCGGGCCTTGGGTTTCGCGCTGCGAGGCGTCGTAGACCAGCTCCACCTGCGCCGGCTCGCCCTTGCGCCAGGACTCGGCGTAACTGGCCGGGATGCGCAACACCAGGTCGGCGTCCTGCGCGCGCACCGCGGCCTCGGGGTCGGCCGGCCCGGGCTTGATCACCGCGCCCATCTGCCTCAGCGCGGCGACCAGGTTGGGCGCGTGCTCGGCACCGACCACCGGCACCGGCAGCGGCTGCTCCGCCTTGGCCAGCTCGCGGCTGACGATCACGTTGATCAGCATCACGAACATCAGCGCCGGCAGCAGCGGGCCGACCACCAGGCTGTTCAGCACGGTGCGGCGGTCGCGCAGGTTCTCGCGCACTTCCTTCAGGAACACGATCCATGCCGGTTTCATGCGGCCAGCCCCTCCCCCGAGCCGATGATCTTCACGAACGCGTCTTCCAGGTTGGCCTCGCCGGTCTGCGCGCGCAGCGCGTCGGCGCTGCCGTCGGCGACCACGCGGCCGCGCGCGATCACCACGATGCGGTCGCACAGCGCGACCACCTCCTGCATGATGTGGCTGGAGAACAGCACGCAGCGACCCTCGTTCTTCAGCCGGCGCAGGAAGGCGCGCATTGCGCGCGTGGCCATCACGTCGAGGCCGTTGGTCGGCTCGTCGAGGATCACGTTGCGCGGGTCGTGCACCAGCGCGCGCGCGATCGCGGTCTTGACGCGCTGGCCCTGCGAGAAGCCCTCGGTGCGGCGGTCGGCGATGTCGCCCATGTCGAGCGCTGCGATCAGCGCCTCGCTGCGCGCGCGCAGGGTGGTTGCATCGAGGCCCTGCAGGCGGCCGAAGTAGGCGATGTTCTCGCGCGCGGTGAGGCGCTTGTACAGGCCGCGCGCGTCCGGCAGCACGCCGAGGCGGCGGCGCACCGCGACCGGGTCGGCGACCGCGTCGATGCCGTCGACCAGCACCTGGCCGGCGTCGGGTTCCATCAGCGTGTAGAGCATGCGCAGCGTGGTGGTCTTGCCGGCGCCGTTGGGGCCGAGCAGGCCGGTGATCTCGCCGTCGCGGGCGACGAACGAGACGCCGTCGACGGCTTTCACCGCGCCGAACGCCTTGTGCAGGTCCCTCAGCTCGATCATGGCGCGGCTCCGTTGAAGTCGGTGAAGGCGGGCATGGCGCCGAGCGCGTCGAGGCAGGATGCGTCGAGCGCCTTCGCATCGAGCCGCTCGACGAACGCGCCGACCAGCCGGGGCATGCAGCCGCGGCCGATCACGTTGTGGCCCTGGCCCTTGGCCACCAGCAGGCGGCCGTTCGGCAAGCCTTTCAGCACCTGCTCGCCGTAGCGCGGCGGCGTGACCGGGTCGAGCTCGCCTTCCAGCAGCAGCACCGGCGCAGCGCTTTGCAGCGGCGCGTGGAAATCCGCCGGGCGCGCGCCGTGCGGCCAGACCTCGCACTGCGCCTTGAAGGCCGGCACCAGCAGGTCGCCGAGCAGGGTGTCCTTGTCCTGCGGGCGGTCGCGCAGCAGGTCGGCGTCCTCGGCGCAGATCACGCTCAACTGCATGCCGCCGGTCAGGGTCTCGGCGAGGTCGTCGCTGAGCAGCCGCACCTGCCCCATCAACGGGCCGTAGTGGCCCTGCATGGCCTGGTCCAGCGTCAGCGGCAGCAGCGCGCTGGTCTCGGGCGCGTAGGCGAACATGCGCACCAGGCCGGCCAGCGCGAACTCGTCGAGCCTGCGCGTACCCGGCAGGAACGTGACCGGATCGCGGTAGCCCACCGTCTGCGGCTGCGCGCGCAGCGCGTCGCGCAGCTTGAACAGCGTGGCGTAGGGATCGCCGAAACGCTGCCTGCACGCGGGCGTCGCGGTGCAGGCGGCGAACTGCGCCTTGAGCGCGGCTTCGAGGTTCTGCGCGAAGTCCTCGCCCAGCGCCAGCTCGTTCGGCACCACGCTGTCGAGCACCGCGCTGCGCACGCCGTCCGGGTGGCGCATCAGGTACTGCTGCGCCACGCGCGTGCCGTAGGAAACGCCGACCAGGTCGAACTTCGGCGCGCCCAGCGCCTGGCGCACGGCTTCCAGGTCGCGCACCGCGTCGCTGGTGGTGTAGTAGCGCGGGTCGGCCTTCTGCGCCACTTCGGCGAGGCAGTCGCGGGTGTCGGCGCGGATGCGCGCGGGGTCGAAGCCCGGCGCCTCGTCTTCGCCCGCCGCGCGTGCGCGCTTGCAGCTCAGCGCGTTGGAGCCGCCGGTGCCGCGCTGGTCCAGCAGCAGCACGTGACGATGCTTGCGCAGCGGCGCCAACGCGTCGGCGATCGCCGGCCAGGTCTCGGTGGCGGCCTGGCCGGGACCGCCGGCAAGGAACACGACGAGGTCGCTGTCGGCCGCCGCGGCGTCGCTCTTCACCAGCGCCAGCTTCAGCGCGATGCGGCGACCCTGCGGCGCGTCCCGGTTCTCCGGCACCTCGAACGGCGCGCAGTAGGCGGCGGTGGTCGCGCCGGAATGCTTCTGCGCGAGCTGGCAGGCCGTGAAGGTCAGCGTGCCGAGCCGCAGCGTGCCCGGTGCCGTCTGCACCGCGACCGGGCCGGCATCCGTTGTGTTCGTGCCGCCCTCGTGCGCGTGGCGCCACCACTGGCCGCCGATCACCACCGCCGCGCCGAGCAGCGCCAGCGCGATCCGTGTGCGTACTTTCATCATCCCCCGTCCTCCCCGGGCTCGAAGATGTTCTCGATCGACTGCCTGAACACGCGCGCGATGCGGAACGCCAGCGGCAGACTGGGATCGTACTTGCCGGTCTCGATGGCGTTGACGGTCTGCCGCGAGACGTCGAGGTGTTCGGCCAGCGCGGCCTGCGACCAGCCGCGCTTCTCGCGCAGTTCGCGGACGCGGTTCTCCATCGGCTAGCGCCGCGCGGCGCCCGCGCGACGCGCGCGGCGCAGCATCAGCATGATGCCGGCCAGCGCGAAGGTCGCGGCCATGCCGGCGCTCATGCCGAACGCGAAGGCCCGGCCGCGCCACCAGGCCAGCGCGGCGACTGCGACGATCAGCCCGGCGGCGACGAACAGGCGCCGGTGCAGCGGCATGCCGTCGTCGTCGTCGCACAGCGCGTCGCCACCGTAGCGGCGCGCGATCCAGCCGCGCGCCAGGCCGTAGCTGATCATCAGCAGCGGGAACACCCAGATCAGCGCGTCGCCGCCCAGCGGCGCGACCCGGGCGATGGCGAGGAATCCGCCGACCAGGCTGAGCGCGCCGGTAACCGCGGTGGCCACGCCCAGCGCAAGCAGGTGCGTGCGCTGCTCCAGCTCGTCGCTGCGCAGCACGCGCTTCGCCATCAGCGCGATCACGTACAGCATCGGCAGCACCGGCAGCAGCGCCAGCGCGACCTTCAGCGCCAGGCTCGGCGTTTCGCGCAGCAGCGGCCAGGCCAGCACCATCACCAGCGCGTACACCACCGTCGCGGCCAGCATCCGCCGCTGGTACTGGCGGGTCGTCAACCGCGCCGTGCGCGCCGCGTTCATGCCGGACACCGGGCCGCGCCGCTCGCGCAGCGGCATGCCGACGGCAGGATCTGGCATGTGGGGACGGAACGGTTCATGGCGGCGCCTCTCCGTATGTCAAGTTTGCTTGACATGCGAGGCTACGCGGGCGCGCCGCATTGTGTCAAGCACGCTTGACATGCCGCCAAGCCGGCGGCGCCCGGCAACGCGCGCCGCGCTAGCGGCGCGCGTCCAGCCAGCGCGCGGCCAGCGCGGGCAGCAGCAGCAGGCTCAACGCGGTGGACGTGACCAGGCCGCCGAGCACGACGATCGCCAGCGGCGCCTCGATCTCGTAGCCGGCGCGGCCGAGGCCCAGCGCCAGCGGCAGCAGGCCCAGCGCGGACACCAGCGCGGTCATCAGCACCGGCACCAGGCGCTCCGCGGCGCCGCGCTGCGCCAGCGCCAGATCGAGGCGCGCGCCGGTTTCGGTTTCGAGCTGCTCGTAATGCGCCAGCAGCAGGATCGCGTTGCGCGCGCTGATGCCGAACACCGTGACCAGGCCGACCGCCGCGCCGATGCTGAGCGGCAGCCGGCTGACCAGCAGCGCGGCCAGCGCGCCGAGCAGCGCGAACGGCAGGTTCAGCAGCACCAGCGCGGCATAGCGGCGCTCGCGGAAGGCGGACGCCAGCACCAGCACGATCAGCACCAGGGTCGCCGCGCTGGCCAGCCACAGCCGCCACGCCGCGGCCTGCTGCTCGGCGCCGACGCCGCCGAACGCGGCGTCCACGCCCTGCGGCAGGCCCGCGCGCGTCAGCGCGGCGCGCGCGTCGGCGACCACCGCGCCGATGCCGCGGCCCTGCACGTCGAAGCCGACCGTCGCGTAGCGGCGACCACCGTCGTGGCGGATCTGCGGACGCGCGTCCTCCGGCACCAGCGTGGCAAGACGCGCGAACGGCACGTAGCCCTCGGCGGCGGTCGGCACCAGCTGGTGCTGCAGCTCGGCGGCGACGTGATCGGGCGGCAGCGCGAGGCGCACCACCACCGGCACGGTGCGGTCGTCGGCATACAGATCGCCGGCGCCGAGGCCAAGCGTGGCGGCCGCCAGCAGCGTCGCCGGCTGCTGCGGATCAACGCCGTAGGCGGTCAGCGCGGCGGCGTCGGTCTGCAGGCGGTAGCCGGGCGCGCGCGTGCCGGCGCTGCTCTGCAGATCGACTACGCCAGGCACGGCGGCCAGCGCCGTGCGCGCCTGCCGTGCGGCGCGGTCGAGCGCGTCGAGATCGTCGCCGTAGAGCTGCACCGCCACCTGCGTCGTCTCGCCGGTCAGCGTCTCGCTGAGGCGGTCGCCGATGAAGGTGACGACCTCGCCCTGCAGGCTGGGGAAATCGTCCAGCACGCGACGGATCGCCGCCTGCGCCGCCGCCTGGTCGATCGACGGATCATGCTTCAGCTCGACGTGCAGCTCGCCGCGGTCGACGGTCCAGGTGTCCTCGCCCAACTCCGAACGGCCGATCTGTTCCTCGACCGTGGCGACCTGCGGCAGCGCGCGCAGGCGCGCGCTCAGCGCCTCGCCGAGGCGCACCATCTCGGCGCGCGCCATGCCCGGTTGGCGCGCGCCGATCTGCACGACGAAATGGCTCTCGCGAAAGTCCGGCAGCAGTTGCGCCTCGACGCGCAGCGCAAGGCCGGCCACCACGGCGAACGCGACCAGCAGCGCCGCCAGCGCGCGCCACGGACGGCGCGCCAGGCGCTGCACGATGGCCGCCTGCAGCGCGCGCGCGCGCTGCAGCCAGCGCGGTTCCGCGCGCGGCGCGCCGCGCGCCAGCAGCAGCGCGGCCAGCGCCGGCGTAACCACCATCGCCACCAGCAACGAGGCCAGCACCGACAGGATGAACGCCCACGCCAGCGGCGCGATGAAGCGCCCGGTCACGCCGCTCTGCAGCAGCACCGGCACGAACACCAGCAGCACCACCACGGTGGCGTAGACCATCGCGCTGCGGATCTCGACCGACGCTTCCAGCACGATCGCCAGGCGCGTGCGCAGGTCGAGCGCGGCGCCCGCCGCGCGCAGCCGGCGCAGGATGTTCTCGACGTCGATGATGGCGTCGTCGACCAGCACGCCCAGCGCCACCGCGAAGCCGCCCAGCGTCATCACGTTCAGGCTGATGCCGGCCCACACCAGCAGCGGCGCCGCCGCCAGCAGCGACAGCGGGATCGCCACGAACGACACCAGCGCCGCGCGCCAGTCGCGCAGGAACAGCAGCAGCACCGCGGCGACGAAGGCGGCGCCGAGCAGCAGCGCATCGCGCAGGTTGCCCAGCGCGGTGAGGATGAAGCTGGCGGGACGATGCAGTTCCGGGTAGAGCGTGATGCCGCGCGCATGCATGCCCGGCGCCAGCTCGGCGAGACGCGACTCCAGCGCGCGCGTCACCGCCAGCGTGTTGGCGCCGTACTGGCCGGACACCGTCAGCAGGACGCCGGGCCGGCCCATGATCAGCGCATCGCCGTACAGCGGCGCCGGCGCGTCGCGCACGTCGGCGACGTCGCCGACGGTGAGCGGGCGCGCGCCGCGCACGGCCAGCGGCACCGCCGCCAGCGTCGCCGCGTCGGCCGCCAGCGGCACGCGCAGCTCCAGCCGCTGCGAACCGCTTTCGACAAACCCGGCGCCGTGCGCGACGAGCGCGCGGCGCACCGCATCGAGCACGTCGGTCAAGGCCAGCCGGTACGCCAGCAGGCGCTGCGGCCGCACCTCGACCGCGACCTCGCGCACCTGGCCGCCGAACACGGTGACGCGCGCCGCGCCCGGCACCGCGAGCAGCGCCGGCTTGAGCGTCCAGTCGGCGTAGTCGCGCAACGCCATAGGATCGACCCGGTCGGACACCAAGCCGAGCTTCAGCACGTCCATCGTCGCCGAGGTCAGCGGCGACAGCTTCGGCGCGCCGACGCCGGCCGGCAGTCGCGGCAGCGCGTCGGCCAGTTTCTCGGCCACGCCCTGGCGCACGCGGTAGGGGTCGCTGCCCTCGACGAAGCCCAGCGTCACCACCGACAGGCCGGCAATCGACTGCGAGCGCATCGTCGCCAGACCTTGCGCGCCGTTCAACGCGGCCTCGATCGGCCGCGTCACCAGTTGCTCGACCTGCTCCGGATCGAGGCCCGGCGCCTCGGTCTGCACGTCCACCTGCGGCGGCACGAAGTCGGGCAGCACGTCGTACGGCGCGCGGCGCAGCGCCAACGCGCCGGCGACCAGCCCGAGCAGCATCAGCACGGCGATGCCGACGCGCGCACGCAGCGCGTGTGCGATCAGCCAGCGCATCAGTCGCTATCCGCCTCGTCGGCGGCGCCGGGCGCCGGCTTGCGCTCGGCGGCGACGAGCTGCGCGGCGCCCTGCACCACCACCGCCTCGCCCGCGGCGAAGCCGTGCGCGAGGCGCCAGCCGCCGGCCACCGCGACGGCGTCGGCCGGCAACGCGCGGCGCTGGTAGCGTCCGCCACCGAGGGCGACGTAGGCCCAGCGGCGTCCGCCGAGCATGATCGCCGCCGCGTCCGGCAGCAGCACGCCGCGCGCCGCGGCGGCATCGAGACGCGCGCGCAGGCGTTCGCCCGCATGCAGGCCGGTCGCCTCGACCGCCGCCAGCCAGGCCGGTCCGCTCAGCACCGATGCCGCACCGCCGGCCGGGCCGAGCACGCGCGCGTCCGGCACGGCGCCGTCGTCGGCGAGCCGGACGAGGTGCGCGCGATCGCCGACGGCGAGGCGCACGTCGCGGTCGGCGAACTCCAGCCGCAGCAGGAACGCGCGGCCGTCGCGCAGCGCGGCGACCAGCGCCGGGGCCGGCGCGCGCAGCGCCGGCGACCACTCCAGCGCGATCCGCGTCGCCGCACTGCGCGCCCTGGCGGCGTCCGCCGCGGCCTGCGCGTCGGCAGCCTGCACGCTGCGCAGCGAGGCGTTGTCCTGGTCGCGCTGCAATCCGCGCAGGCGCTGCGCCTCGGCCGCGGACGCCTGCGCCGCGGCCTGCGCCGCCGCGGCGTCGTCGAGCAGCGCGAGCAGCGCGGCGCCGTCCTGCACCTGCGCGTAGCCGGTGCTCGCCGCGCCCCGCGTGACCGCGCGCAGCGGTGCGGCGACGATGCCGAGCGCGCGCACCTCGGCGGCACCCAGTTGCAGCGGCGGTGCGGCGTCCTGCGCGCGCGCGTCGATCGCGCCGGCGGCGAATAGCAGCAGCGCGCCCAACGCGGCGCGCAGGCGACGTGAACGGTCAGTCGTGGCGGACATCGGCAGGAGCTCCTTGCGTGTGGGCGGCGGCCAGCCGCGCCGAATCCGGCAGGCGCGACGCCGGCCACAGCGGGCGCTGCACGGCGTCCTCCAGCGCGCCCAGCGCATCGAGGACCGAGGCGAGGCCGTCCAGCGCGGCGAGTTCGCGTTCGGCGCTGTGCGCACGCGCCTGCAGCAGCGTCGGCCGGTCGCCGGCGCCGGCGGCCAGCGCGCCCTGCGCCTGCGCCTGCGCTCGCGCTGCCACATCTCCGCCGCGGCGCAGGCTCCGCCAGCCACGGTAGC
>NZ_JBDKSX010000077.1:0-66017 GCF_039680435.1 Mizugakiibacter sp.
TTGCGTCGGCAGCCGGAGTTCGATGGGGAACATCGGCCGGCACCTGGCCCAAGATGTCTTGCGCGGCAGCCCGTCCCGTCACCACGCACTCCAGCAGCGAATTGCTGGCCAGGCGGTTGGCGCCGTGCACGCCGCTGCACGCCGCTTCGCCGACCGCGTACAGCCCGGGCAGCGAAGTGCGCGCCTGCGCGTCCACGCGCACGCCGCCCATGTAGTAGTGCGCGGCAGGCACCACCGGAATCGGCTCGCGGCGCGGATCGAGGCCGCGCGCCGCGCATGCCGCGAACACGGTGGGGAAGCGCGCGGGGAAGGCGTCGCCGACCGCGCGCGTCGCGTCCAGGTAAGCGCGCCCGCCGCGCTCGCATTCCGCCCACACGGCGCGTGCGACCACGTCGCGCGGGGCCAGCTCGGCGTCCGCGTGCAGCGCCGGCATGAAGCGCCGGCCGCGCGCGTCCAGCAGCACCGCGCCGGCGCCGCGCAGCGCTTCGGTCAGCAGCGGCAGTTGGCCGCGCTCGCCGTCGCGCGGCGCCAGCGCGGTCGGGTGGAACTGCACGAATTCGAGGTCGGCGAGCTCCGCGCCGGCGGCCAGCGCCAGCGCCAGCCCGGCGCCGTCGGCGTAGGCCGGGTTGGTGGTGTAGCGGTACAGCGCGCCGATGCCGCCGCTGGCCAGCACCACCGCGCCGGCGCGCCACAGTTCCGGGCCCCGTTCGCCGTGCGCCCACGCGCCGACCACGCGGCCGTCGCCGGCACGCGCCAGCTCGAACGCGGTGCGCCGCTCCAGCACGGTGACGTGCGGCGCCGCGCGCACCGCCGCGCGCAACGCACGCATCAGCTCGGCGCCGCTGGCGTCGCCCTGCGCATGCACGATGCGCGCGTGCGCGTGCGCGGCCTCGCGGCCCAGCGCGTAGGCGCCGTCCGTGGCGCGGTCGAAGCGCGCGCCCAGCGCGTCCAGCCAGCGCACGGTATCCGGCGCGGCCGCGGTCAGCCGCGACACCGCGTCGGCGTCGTTGAGCCGCTGGCCGGCGGCGAGCGTGTCGGCGGCGTGCTGCGCCGGGCTGTCGCCCGGCCCCAGCGCGGCGGCGATGCCGCCCTGCGCCCAACGGCTGGCGCCGTCCTCGCCCGGCGCGCCGCGCGTCAGCACGGCAACGCGCCGCGGCGCCGCCGCGAGCGCGGTGGCGAGACCGGCGACGCCGGAGCCGACCACCAGGATGTCGAACGCAGTTTGTGACGTCACGCTTGTCGTCCCGTATTTGCCACGCACACGCCTTTGGCATGGGAGTGGGGAGTGGGGAGTGGGTGCGCAGTCGCTGCCGCACCGTGCTTTCCCCTACTCCCTACTCCCTACTCCCCGCCCGCGATCACGCGGCCTCGCGCCGCCCGACCGCGAGCATGCGCTCCAGCGAGCGCCGCGCGCGCTCGATCACTTCCGGCGCGATCTCGATGCGGTTGCTCATGTTCTGCAGCACGTTGTGGATCTTCGGCAGGGTGTTCTTCTTCATGTACGGGCACAGGTTGCACGGCCGGGTGAACTCGATGTGCGGGAACTCGGCGGAGACGTTGTCGCTCATCGAGCACTCGGTGATCATCACCACCCGCTTCGGCTGCGCCTTGCGCAGGTGCGTGACCATCGCCGCGGTGGAGCCGACGAAATCGGCCTCGGCCAGCACCTCCGGCGTGCACTCCGGATGCGCCAGGATGTGCACCTCGCCCTGCTCGGCGCGGATGCCGCGCATCTGCGCGGCGGTGAAGCGGTCGTGCACCTCGCAGGCGCCGTGCCACAGGATCAGCTTGACCTTGGTCTGCGTGGCCACCCACTTGCCGAGGTACTGGTCGGGCAGGAAGATCACGCGGTCCGAGCCCAGCGACTCGACCACGTGCACGGCGTTGGCCGAGGTGCAGCACACGTCGACCTCGGCCTTCACCTCCGCCGAGGTGTTGACGTAGGCGACCACCGGCACGCCGGGATAGCGCTGCTTCAGCAGGCGCACGTCGGCGGCGGTGATCGAGGCGGCCAGCGAGCAGCCGGCCTCGAGGTCGGGAATCAGCACCGTCTTGGCCGGGTTCAGCACCTTCGCCGTCTCGGCCATGAAGTGCACGCCGCACAGCACGATCACGTCGGCGTCGGTGCGTGTCGCCTGCTGCGCCAGCGCCAGCGAGTCGCCGGTGAGGTCGGCGACGGCGTGGAAGATCTCGGGCGACTGGTAGTTGTGCGCGAGGATCACCGCGTTGCGCTGCTTCTTCAGGCGCAGGATCGCGTCGATCCAGGGCAGGTGCGCCTGCCACTCGAGTTCCGGCATCACGCGACTGACGCGGGTATACAGGTCGGCGTAGCGGCGCTGCAGTTCGGGCAGCGAAGCGGCGACGGGGGGTAGCATGGCGGCCTCCTTATGCTCACGACGAGCATATATAGCCCGAAATGCTACATCCGAGCAAAAGGACGGGCAAGCGGCGAGGTCAAGCCGGCTGCGGATTGCCGTCCGGCAGCGCTTCGTCCGTGTCGGCGTCGTCGCGCGCGGCGGCCAGCAGGTCGCGCTCCAGCTCGCGCACCCGCGGCATGGCGGCATCGACCAGGCTGTCCGGCACCATCACCGCGATCAGGTCGCGCGCCGGCAACTGGCCGACGCCGCCGGTCAGGTATTCGCCGGACACGAAGGCGGGGATGCCGGCCTGCTCCAGCGCACCCTTGACCAGGTGTGCGTCGATGATCGATTCGGCTCGATAGACGATGCGCATGCCGTCACGCTAACGCCGCGCCCACGGCGCCGCAAGCACGCTAGGATCGTCGCTTATCCAGCCGGAGCGCCCCATGGACCTGCACCAGCACATGCGCCTGATGGCCGACTACCACCACTGGGCGTTCGCGCGCCTGTACGCCGAGGTGGACACGCTCGACGAGGAGACCTACCGCCGCGACGTCGGCCTGTTTTTCCGCAGCGTGCACGGCACGCTCAACCATCTGCTGCTGGTCGAGCATCTGTGGCAGGCGCGGCTGCGCGGCACGGTGTTCGCGGTCAGCGGGCTCGACCAGGAACTGGAGCCGGACCGCACGCGGCTGCGGGCGCGCATCCTCGAGTTCGCGCGCGGCTGGCGGCCGTTCGTGGACGCACTGACGCCGGCGCAGGTCGCCGGCGACCTCGACTACCGCAACACCGAGGGCAAGCCCTTCACCCTGCCCTGCGCCAGCCTGGTGCTGCACGTGTTCAACCACGCCACCCACCACCGCGGCCAGATCACCACCGCGCTGACCCAGCACGGCGGCAAGGCGCCGGTGCTGGACCTGCCCTACTTCCTGCTCGCCGTGCCGCGCGAGGCGCTGCACGGCTGAGGCGCGGCCCGCGGCGCGGGCGCCGGCGGCGGGCCTCCGCTACACTTGCGCGCTTCGGTCCCCACGCATCCGGCAACGTCTCACCATGGCGAACGAAACGCCCGTCGCGCAGCACTTCATCCGCCAGATCGTGGCGGCCGACAACGCCTCCGGCAAGCACGGCGGGCGCGTGGTCACGCGCTTCCCGCCCGAGCCGAACGGCTACCTGCACCTCGGCCACGCCAAGTCGATCTGCCTCAACTTCGGCATCGCCGCGGAAAACGGCGGCACCTGCCACCTGCGCTTCGACGACACCAATCCGGGCAAGGAGGACGTCGAGTACGTCGAGTCGATCAAGGACGACGTGCGCTGGCTCGGCTTCGAATGGGACCTGCTGCGCCACGCCTCCGACTATTTCGAGGTGTTCTACCGCGGCGCCGAGAAGCTGATCCGCCTCGGACTCGCCTACGTCGACGACCTGAGCGCCGACGAGGTGCGCGCCTACCGCGGCACGCTGACCGAGCCCGGGCGCAATTCGCCGTGGCGCGAGCGCGGCGTCGAGGAGAACCTCGACCTGTTCCGGCGCATGCGCGCCGGCGAGTTCGCCGACGGCGCCAAGACGCTGCGCGCCAGGATCGACATGGCCGCGGGCAACATCAACCTGCGCGACCCAGCGATCTACCGCATCCGCAAGGTGCCGCACCAGAACACCGGCGACGCCTGGTGCATCTACCCGATGTACGACTACGCGCACTGCGTGTCGGACGCCGTCGAAGGCATCACCCATTCGCTGTGCACGCTGGAATTCGAGGACCATCGGCCGCTGTACGACTGGTTCCTGGAAAAGCTCGACCTGCCGAACGATCCGTCGCTGACCGAGCCGCTGCGCGCCGCCGGCCTGTGGCTCGCGCCGGGCAGGCCGCAGCAGATCGAGTTCGCGCGCGGCAATCTCGACTACACCGTCATGAGCAAGCGCAAGCTGATCGCGCTGGTGCAGGAAGGCCTGGTCGACGGCTTGGACGACCCGCGCATGCCCACGCTGGCCGGCGTGCGCCGGCGCGGCTTCACGCCCGCGGCGATCCGCGCGTTCTGGGAGCGCGTCGGCATCAGCAAGCAGAACAGCGTGATCGACGTCGGCGTGCTGGAAGGCTGCGTGCGCGAGGACCTCGACGCCGCCGCGCCGCGCCGCCTCGCGGTGCTCGATCCGCTGAAGCTGGTGATCGCCAATCTGCCGGACGGCCACGCCGAAACGCTCACCTTCCCCAACCACCCGAAGGACGAATCCTTCGGCACGCGCGCCGTGCCGTTCTCGCGCGAGCTGTGGATCGAGCGCGAGGACTTCATGGAAGCGCCGCCGAAGGGCTTCCACCGCCTGGTGCCGGGCGGCGAGGTGCGCCTGCGCGGCGTCGGCATCGTGCGCTGCGACGCGGTGATCAAGGACGCCGCCGGCGCGATCGTCGAACTGCGCTGCACGCTCGATCCCGACACCCGTGCGGGCATGCCGGGCGCCGAGCGCAAGGTGAAGGGCACGATCCACTGGGTCAGCGCACGCCACGCGCTGGCTGCCGAGGTGCGCCTGTACGACCGCCTGTTCAACGTCGCCGCCCCGGACGACGACCGCGACGGCAAGACCTACAAGGACCACCTCAACCCGGACTCCAGGCGCGTCGTGCGCGGCTACGTCGAACCGTCGCTGGGCGACGCGGCGCCGGAGGCGCGCTTCCAGTTCGAGCGCCTCGGCTATTTCGTCGCCGACCGCCGCGACCACGCGCCCGGCCGGCCGGTGTTCAACCGCGCGGTCACGCTGCGCGACACCTGGGCGAAGCAGGCGAAAGGCTGACGCCGGTCACGCCGCGGGCCGCTGCTAGAATCGCGCGGATCGCAAGGTAGCCGCGCATGCTCTACGCCCAGGTTCATCTCACCCTGCCGCCCTGGGTCCACCAGGTGGTCGATCCGCTGCGCGTCTATGCCGACGACGATGCGCGCATCGCGCTGGCGATCGAACTGGCGCGGCGCAACGTCGAACTGCGCACCGGCGGGCCGTTCGGCGCGGCGGTGTTCACCGAGGCCGGCCGGCTGGTGTCGGTGGGCGTCAACCGCGTGATCGCGCAGAGCTGCTCCGTCGCGCACGCCGAGATCATGGCGCTGATGACCGCGCAGACGCGCATGCAGCGCTACCGCCTCAACGAGGACGGCCACCGCTTCGCGCTGGCCGCCAGCGCCCAACCCTGCTGCCAGTGCTACGGCGCCACCGTCTGGGCCGGCATCGACGAGCTGTTGATCGGCGCGCGCAACGAGGACGTCGCCGAACTGACCGAATTCGACGAGGGCCCGCTGCCGGCAGACTGGATCGGCGAGCTGCAGCGTCGCGGCATCGCGGTCAAGCGCGACCTGCGCCGCGACGAAGCGCGCGCGGTGCTGGCCACCTACGCGCAGGCCGGCGGCGCGCGCTACTGATGGCGACGATCGAGCCGCTGGCCGGGCGCCTGCTGTACTGCCGCCCCGGCTTCGAGCGCGAATGCGCGCAGGAGCTGGAAACCGTCGCCGCGGCCGCAGGCGCGTCCGGCTTCGCGCGCGCCGCCGCGGACAGCGGCCTCGCCGAATACGTGCTGCACGACACCGCCGCGCAGGCCGCGCTGGATGCCGCCGCCGGCTGGCGCGGGCTGGCCTTCGCGCGCCAGTCGCTCGGCCTGCTCGCGCGCGTGCGTGGACTCGATCCGCAGGATCGCCTCGGACCGCTGCTGGACGCGCTGCGCGCGCGCGGCGAGGTCTACGCCGACGTGTGGATCGAACACGCCGACAGCGACGCCGGCCGCGAGCTGGCCGGCCTGTGCCGCAGCTTCGCGCCGGTGCTGCGCGCGGCGCTGCGGCGCGAACGGCTGCTGGGCGACGACGCGCCGCGCCGGCTGCACCTGTGCTTCGCTTCCGGCACCGACGCGCTGCTCGCCGCCGAACCGCCGGCGCGCGCCGCGCCCTGGCCGGGCGGCATCCCGCGCCTGCGCTTCCCGCGCGGCGCGCCCAGCCGCTCGACGCTGAAGCTGGAGGAAGCGCTGCTGGTGCTGCTCGACGACGCCGAGCGCGCGCGCTGGCTGACCCCGGGCATGCGTGCGGTCGACCTCGGTGCCGCGCCGGGCGGCTGGACCTGGCAGATGGTGCGGCGCTCGATCCGCGTCATCGCGGTCGACAATGGCCCGATGGACGCCGCGCTGATGGACAGCGGCCTGGTCGAGCACCGCCGCGAGGACGGTTTCCGCTACCGGCCAGCGAAGCCGGTCGACTGGCTGCTGTGCGACATGGTCGAGCAGCCGCGCCGCATCGCCGCGCTGATGGCGCAGTGGTTCGCCGAGGACCGCTGCCGCATGGCGCTGTTCAACCTGAAGCTGCCGATGAAGAAGCGCTACGACGAGGTGCGCCTGTGCCTCGGCCTGCTGCGCGACGCCGGCTTGCGCGACCTGCGCGCCAAGCAGCTCTATCACGACCGCGAAGAAATCACCGTGTTCGCCCGGCGCGGCTGAGACGCGCCTGGCTGCGGCCGCCCGGCCGCTCACGGTATGCTTGGCGTTCCGCCACGCCCGGACGTCGACGCCCGGTCCCACATGAGCCGACTACGCGCCGTCCTGCCGCTGCTGCTGCTGATCGCCACCGGCGCCCTGCTGTTCGCATCGGGCGCGTTGGACCGCTTCCGCCCCGAGCACCTGGCCGCCTCGCAGGCGGGGCTGCGCGCGTCGGTGGCGGCGCATCCCGCGCTGTCCGCGCTCGGCTACGTCGGCGCGGTCGCGCTGAGCATCGCCACCGGCATCCCCGGCAGCCTGTTCGTGATCCTCGCCGGCGGCCTGCTGTTCGGCGTCGCCGCCGCCACCGCGCTGACCGGTATCGGGCTCACCCTCGGCTCGCTGCTGCTGTTCCTGGCCAGCCGCTTCGCCTTCGGCAGTGGCCGCCAGCCGCCGGCGCTGGCCGAACGCCTGCGCGCCGGCTTCCAGGCGCACCCGCTGAGCTACACGCTGTTCCTGCGCCTGGTGCCGGTGTTTCCCTTCGGTGGCGTGACCGTGGCGCTGGCCTGGCTGCGCTGCCCGCTGTGGCTGTTCCTCGGCGCGACCGCGTTCGGCGGTTCGCTGATGGCGGTGTTCGAAACCTCGATCGGCGCCGGCCTCGGCACCACGCTCGCCGAAGGCCATCCCGCCGACCTCGGCCTGCTGCTGGAGCCGCGCGTGCTGCTGCCGATGCTGGCGCTCGGCCTGCTCGCGCTGCTGCCCGTGCTGCTGCGGCGCCGACGCCGCCCGCTGCCGCCGGGCTGACGCGCCGCGGCCGCGCGTCATGTCGCGGTCATCCGCGCGGCCGCGGCCTGCAACATGCGCGGGCCAGACTGCGCGCCGTCGATGCCGACGGAGCGCCCTCATGCAGGATCACCTCGTCGCCGCCGCAGGCGAGCGCCGCCGGGCCGAGGTCTGGCGCGATTTCGCCCGCGCCTGCCGCAACCGCGGCGACGAGCGGCTGGCCGCCGAAGCGATCGAGCTTGCGCTGCTGCACGAGCGGCACGCGGCGCTGCTCGAAGTCGTGCGCCCGGATGTGCGTCGCGATGCGGGGAGTTGGTGGGCCGTGAAGGGATCGAACCTTCGACCAACGGATTAAAAGTCCGCTGCTCTACCGCTGAGCTAACGGCCCGGGTTTGCCTCGAAGAGCGAGACGGCGAAGCGCGCTCCCGGCGTGGCCGGGGCTGCGGATTCTAACCGGCTGCCATCGTCAACGGTAGCGCGTCGGGTCGGCGACGCCGGCCTCGCGGAAGCCCTGCGCGCGCAGGCGGCAGGCGTCGCAGCGGCCGCAGGCGCGGCCGTCGGTGTCGGCCTGGTAGCAGGACACGGTGGCGGCGAAGTCGACACCGAGGCGCACGCCCTCGCGCACGATCGCCGCCTTGCTCATCGCGATCAGCGGCGCGTGCACGCGGAGATTCGCGCCCTCGACGCCGGCCTTGGTGGCGAGATTGGCGAGCCGTTCGAACGCCTCGATGAAGGCCGGCCGGCAGTCGGGGTAGCCGGAGTAGTCGACCGCGTTGACGCCGCAGAAGATGTCGGCCGCGCCGAGCACTTCGGCCCAGCCCAGCGCGATCGACAGCATGATCGTGTTGCGCGCCGGCACGTAGGTGACCGGGATGCCGGCACCGCCCTGCTCGGGCACCGCGATGTCGTCGGTCAGCGCCGAGCCGCCGATGCTGCGCAGGTCCACGCGTACCGTCTTGTGCGCGACGGCGCCCTGCACCCGCGCGATGTGCGCGGCGGCATCCAGCTCGGAGGTGTGGCGCTGGCCGTAGGCGACGCTGAGCGCGTGGCAGGCGAACCCTCGCTCGCGCGCGATCGCCAGCGTCACTGCCGAGTCCATGCCGCCGGAGACGAGGACGACGGCGTTGCGGGGGGTGGTCATGCGGAAGTGTTCCCGTTGCAGGGGGCGTCAAAAGTCGAAGGTCAAAAGTCGATGAAGATCACGGCGCAACGCGTGCCGTTGACCTTTGACTTTGCCGCGCTCACCGCCCCGGCGCCTCGCCCCACAGCGCCTTGTGCAACTGCAGCTGGAAGCGCACCGGCAGGCGGTCGGCGAGGATCCACTCGGCCAGTTCGCGCGGCGGCAGCGCGCCGTACACCGGCGAGAACAGCACCGTGCAGCGCTCGGCGATGCGGTGTTCGCGCACGCGCGCGACCGCCCAGTCGTAGTCGGCGCGGTCGGCCAGCACGCACTTGACCTGGTCGCGCGGGGTCAGGTGTTCGAGGTTGGACCACAGGTTGCGCGCCGATTCGCCGGAACCGGGCGCCTTGAGGTCCATCACCTTGCGCACGCGGCGGTCCACGCCGGACACGTCGAGCGCGCCCGAGGTTTCCAGCGCCACGTCGTAGCCGGCGTCGCACAGCCGCGCGAGCAGCGCCAGGCAGCGCTTCTGCGCCAGCGGCTCGCCGCCGGTGACGCAGACGTGGCGCGCGCCGTAGCCGGCCACCTCGGCGAGAATCGCGTCGATGTCGCGCCATTGGCCGCCGTGGAAGGCGTATTCGGTATCGCACCACACGCAGCGCAGCGGGCAGCCGGTCAGGCGCACGAACACGGTCGGCCAGCCGACCGCATCGGCCTCGCCCTGGATCGAATGGAAGAGCTCGCTGACGCGCAGCCGTCCGGACGACGCTTCCGCCGCCGGCGCGGCAGGCTCGGGAACGGGCGCCGTCATTGCCGTGCGCTCAGCGCCCGGCCTGCAGCTTCAGCGCGCGCAGGCGCCCCTCGGCAAGGCGGGCGGGCGTGGTGTTGGGATACTTGGCGATCACGCCGTTGAACGATGCCGCGGCCGCGTCCCACTGCTTCAGCTCGTACTGGCAGTAGCCGACCTTGAGCAACGCATCGGCGGCCTTGGCGCTCTGCGGGTAGCGGTCGAGCACCTTCTGGAAGGCGTCCACCGCGATCGGGTAGTTCTGCGTCGCGTAGTACGACTCGCCCAGCCAGTAGTAGGCGTTGGGCGTGAGTTCGGTGTTCGGGTATTGCTGGATGAAGGCCTTGAAGCGGCGCGAGGCCTCGGCGAAGTCGCCGCCGCGGATCGACTGGAAAGCCTGGTCGTAGGCGGCCTGCGCGTCGGCCGGCGTGCCGCCCGCGGGAGCGGCGGCCGCTGCCGCGGGAGCCCTCGACGGCGCGCCCTGGGCCGCTGCGGCCGGCGCCGTCGGCGCGGGCGCGGCGGCGGTCGGCGGATTCGTACCGGCGGGTGCCGGGGGATTGGCGCCCTGGGCGCCCGGGCCGGCCTGGCCCGCGGCCGGCGTCCGCCCTTCCAGGCGGCCGATGCGCGAATCGAGGTCGACGTACTGATCCTTGTTGCGCTGCTGCAGCTCCTGCAACTGGTGGCTGAGTTCCTCCACCTGGCCCTGCAGCTGCTGCACCTGCGACTGCAAGGCCTGCACCTGGTTGACCAGGCTGACGCTGCCCTGCTCCTGCTGCGCCTGCTGCTCGAGGCGGGCGACCCGCTCGGCCAGGCTCAGGCGCTCCTGCGCCTGCACGGACACAAATGCGGCGGCGGCCACGAGGGCCGCCGCCAGGCGACTGACAACCTTGCGGGTGCCGGTCACGTTCATCGCTTACGCCCTTACTTCGCCGTGTAGACGAACTCGACGCGGCGGTTCTTCGACCAGCACGCCTCGTTGTGCTCGCGGCAGGTCGGACGCTCTTCGCCGTAGCTCACCACGTTGAGCTGGCTGGCGGAACCGCCGGCCGCCTGCAGCGCGCTCGACACCGCGTTGCCGCGACGCTCGCCCAGGCCCATGTTGTATTCGCGCGAGCCGCGCTCGTCGGCGTTGCCCTCGAGGGTCATGCGCGCATCCGGGCGGTCCTGCAGGTACTTGGCGTGGCAGGCGACGATCTGCTGGAACTCCGGCTTGATCTCGCTCTTGTCGAAGTCGAAGTAGACCACGCGCTGACGCAGGCACGCGTCGGTGTCGAGGTCGGCCGGGGTGTACTTGCCGGTGGTCGGCGCCGCCTCGGTGGCCGGCGCAGCCGCTTCGGGCTGCGGCTTGACTTCCTGCTTCTTGGCGCAGGCTGCCACGCCGATGCACAGCAGTGCAGCCATGGTGACGCGAACAGTCGTGTTCATTGTTGTTCCCTCAATAGATGGTGGTCGACAGTACGGTACGGGGTGTTTTTTCGGCCGGTTGCCCGGCGGTTGTCAGCGTTGCCGGAAGGGGCCCCATGCGGGCTCGCGCACGTCGCCATCGGCGAGGACGAGGCGCTGCCGCACGCGGCCATCTTCCGACACCGCGTAGAGCACGCCGCGGGGCCCTTCGGCCGCGGCGTAAAGAAGCATGCTTCCGTTCGGAGCGAAACTGGGCGACTCGTCCATATCGCCAGGAGAAACAAAGTGATACTGGTCGCCGATACTACGGTCCATGACCGCAATACGATACACGTTTCCGTTGCCCTGCACCATGGCGATCTGCTTGCCGCCGTAGGCGATCGAGGCGCGCGCGTTGTACTGGCCCTGGAAGGTGAGCCGTTGCGGGTTGCCGCCGGTCACCGGCACCTGGTAGAGCTGCGGCTTGCCGGAACGGTCGGACGTGAACACCAGGTTCTGGCCGTCCGCGGTCCAGGTCGGCTCGGTATCGATCGAGAAATTGTTGGTGAGGCGGGTCAGCGCCTTGCTGCCCAGCTCCATCACGTAGATCTCGGGATTGCCCTCGTAGGACAGGGTCAGGGCCAGCCGGCTGCCATCCGGCGAGAACGCCGGCGCGCCGTTGATGCCGCGGCGCGCGCTGATCAACTGGCGCGAACCGGTGGCGACGTCCTGGATGTAGATCGCCGAGTCGCCGCGTTCGAACGACACGTAGGCCAGGCGCTTGCCGTCCGGCGACCACGCCGGCGACAGCAGCGGCTCGCGCGAGCGCACCACCACCTGCGGGTTGTAGCCGTCGGAGTCGGCGACCATCAGCGAGTACTGGATGTTCTTGCCGACGCCGGTGGCGGTGACGTAGGCGATGCGCGTCCAGAACGCGCCGCGCACGCCGAGGATCTTCTCGTAGATCAGGTCGGCGATCTGGTGCGCGACCCCGCGCAGGTCGCCGGGCTGGCCGGTGATGGCCAAGCCGAGCATGCGCTGCTGCGTGCCCACGTTGTACAGCTCGAACTCGACGCGCAGCGCGCCGCCGCCGGCGTCGCCGACGCGGCCGACCGTGATGTAGTCCTGCTTGAGCAGCTTCCAGGTCGGGAACTTGATTTCCCCGCCGCGCGTCGGGAATTCCACCACGTCCTGCCGGGGCAGCGCGCGGAACTTGCCGGAGCGGTTGAGATCCATGCGGATCACGTCGGCGACGTCGGTCGACGGCGGCAGCCCGGGCGTCTCGTTGGCGAACGGCACGATCGCGATCGGGATCGCCGACGGCACGCCGTTGACGATGTCGAGGGTCAGCCCCTGCGCATCGGCGCGGCCCGTGGCCACGGCGGCGCAGACGAGCGCGAATGCGGCGAGGAGGAATTTGAAGCTACGCATGGTTCTCAGTCCTGGACCGTGAAATTCAGGGTGACGTCGCGCGAGAACACGTTCTCGAAGCCCTTGTAGGGCAGCGGCGACGCCTTGCCGACGGCGTTCTCGACCGAACGCCGGCCGAGATCGTCGTAGGGGCAGCTCGGGTCGACCCTGGCGCTGATCACCTCGCCGCCCGGAATCTGCACGATGTGGATCGGGCACACCGCACCCTTCGGGATGTTATCCGGCCGCAGCCAGTTCTGCGTGATCACGCTGATCAGCGCGGCCTGGTACTGCGCCGACAGCGAATTGTCCTGGCCGGCCATGCCGGAACGCGCCTGCGCGGCTTCCGGCACGGTGGCATCGGTGGCCGCGGCATCGCGCGTGCTCTGCTTGGCCTGCTCCTTCTTCAGATCGGCCAACTGCTGCAGGCGCTGCTGCTCCAGCTTGCTCTTGCGCTCGGCGGCGAGGCGCTGCTGCTTGATCTCCTCGAGCTGCTTGATCAGCTCGCGCGCCTTCTGCTGCTGCGCTTCCAGCTCCGCCTGGCGCATGCGCTCGCGTTCTTCCTGCTCCTTCTTTTCCTGCTCGGCCTTCTGCTGCGCCTCGGCGACGACCTTCTCCTGGTCCTTGACGTCGGGCTGCTTCGGCGGCGGCGGCAGCACCTTGACCGGCTCCGGCTCCGGCTTGGGCGGCGTCGGCTGCGGCACCTGCGGCGGCGGCGCGCTGGCCTGCGACGGCTTCGGCGGCTCGCTCTTGACCTTCGCCGGCTTCGCCGCCGCCGGCGGCGGCGCGCCGGCCGGCCCGACCAGGGTCGCCTCGATCACCGGCCCGGGCAGCGCGACCGGTTTGGCGCAGGTCACCGGGTTCATCCAGCCGGGCAGGTGCAGCACGCCGAAAAAACCCTCCCAGCTCGCGCAGGACAGCGTCGCCAGCCACAGGAAGGCGAGGATGCCGACATGCAGCAGCGCGGAGAGGACGACCGCACGCGGCGTCGTATCAACCTCGTCCATGGCCCCCACGCGGCTCCTGCACCGGCTGGCTCATCAGCCCCACCTTGGGCACGCCGGCCTGCTGCAACAGCACCATCGCCTGATAGATGCGGCCGTAGTCGACGCGCTCGTCGCCGCCGATCAGCACCGGCACCTCGGGATTCTGCCGCACGAACGCGGCGACCTTCTGCACCAGCGCGTCGGCCTCGATCGGCTCGCGCGTCGCGCCGCCCAGCGTCAGGAACAGGTTGCCGTCCTTGTCGACGCTGACCAGGATCGGCTGCTTGTCGTTCTGCAGCGACTTCGCCGCGGCCTGCGGCAACTGGATGTCCACGCCGAGGTTCAGCAGCGGCGCGGTCACCATGAAGATGATCAGCAGCACCAGCATCACGTCGATGTACGGCACGACGTTGATCTCGGCCTTCAGCTTGCGCTTGCGACGGTGCATGTTCTGCATGGCGGTATCCCCTCCGGCGTCGGCTCAGGCGCGGTCGTCGGACTGGATCTGGCGCTGCAGGATGGAGGAGAACTCGTCCTGGAAGGTGTCGTAGCGCGTGGAGATGCGTTCGAGCTTGGTGGTGTAGCGGTTGTAGACCCACACCGCCGGGATCGCCGCGAACAGGCCCATCGCGGTGGCGACCAGCGCCTCTGAGATGCCCGGCGCGACCATGGCGATGGTCGCCTCCTTGACGCTGCCCAGGCCCTGGAACGCGGCCATGATGCCCCACACCGTGCCGAACAGGCCGACGTAGGGGCTGATCGAGCCGACGTTGGCGAGGAATTCGAGATTGCGTTCGAGGCGGTCGACTTCGCGCATCACCGCCACGCGCATCGCGCGCTGCGCGCCTTCCAGCACCGAGCGCGGGTCCAGGCTCTTGCGCTGGCGCTGGCGCGCGAACTCGCGGAAGCCGGCCTCGAACACGCCCTCCAGGCCGCGCGCGCCGTCGCCCTTGCCGCTGACTTCGCGGAACAGCGCGGCGAGGTCGGTGCCGGACCAGAAGCGGTCCTCGAAGGCGTCGGCGTCGCTCATCGCGCCGTCCAGCATCGCCTTCTTGCGGAAGATGATCACCCACGAGGCGAACGAAAAGCCGATCAGGAGCAGCAGCACCGCCTTCACCGGCAGGCTGGCATGCAGCACCAGGTCGAGGATGTTCAGCGAACCGTTCATGCGTCGATGTCCCTCAGGGTGTCGCGTCTGTCTCGTTGCAAGCCCGCCCGGGCCCGCCGCCCACCTGCCGCGAACGGGCCCGCGCGTGCGCGGGCCCGTCGCTTGCGGCAGCGCCCGCGCGCGTCCGTATCAACCGTCCGCCAGCCGCTCCGCCAGCAGCCGCGGAATCGGCGCGGGCCGGAATCCGTCCGCTTCCACGCACGCCGCGCGCACCGTGGCCCGCACCAGCGCCGTGCCGTCGCCGACCCGCTCCAGCGCCTGCGCGAACTCCAGGCTCGCGGCGCGGCGGCGGACCGGCGTCACGCAGGCATCGACCTCGTCGTCGAGCCGCGCCGGGCGCAGGAACTCGATGGCGAGGTCGCGCACCACGAAAACGATGCCGTGCTCTTCGCGCACGCGGGTCTGGTCGATGCCGTGCGCGCGCAGCCATTCGGTGCGGGCGCGCTCGAGGAAGCGCAGGTAGCTGGCGTGGTAGACCACCCCGCCCGCGTCGGTATCTTCCCAATACACCCTTATCCGCCACCTGAACGGAGGCGGAAGCGAAGCGGGATCAGGCGGGTTCGGCAGCGGCACCGGCGGGCCTCGCGGCGGTTGCGGAAAGCATCACTCGGCGCCCTTCTCCGCGAACAGGTCGGCCGCGGCCGGGGTGCGCGGCGGCGCCAGGCCGAAGTGGCGCCAGGCGCGCGCGGTGGCCATGCGCCCGCGCGCGGTGCGGGTCAGGAAGCCCTGCTGGATCAGATACGGCTCCAGCACGTCCTCGATGGTGCCGCGATCCTCGCTGAGCGCGGCGGCCAGCGAATCGGCGCCGACCGGGCCGCCGTCGAAGCTCTCGATGATCGTGCGCAGCAGGCGGCGGTCCAGCTCGTCGAAGCCTTCCGGATCGACCTTGACCAGATCCATCGCCGCCATCGCCGCGTCGCGGGTGATGGTGCCGCCGGCTTTGACCTCGGCGAAGTCGCGCGCGCGCCGCAGCAGGCGGTTGGCGATGCGCGGCGTGCCGCGCGAGCGGCGCGCGATCTCGGTCGCGCCGTCCGCGTCGCAGGCGATGCCGAGGATTCTCGCCGAACGGCGCACGATCGCGGTCAGCTCGGCCGGCGAGTAGTACTCCAGCCGCTGCACGATGCCGAAGCGGTCGCGCAGCGGCGAGGTCAGCAGGCCGGCGCGGGTGGTCGCGCCGATCAGGGTGAACGGCGGCAGGTCCAGCTTGATCGAGCGCGCGGCCGGCCCCTCGCCGATCATGATGTCGAGCTGGAAGTCCTCCATCGCCGGATAGAGCACCTCCTCGACCACCGGCGACAGGCGGTGGATCTCGTCGACGAACAGCACGTCGCGCGGCTCGAGGTTGGTCAGCAGCGCGGCGAGGTCGCCGGCGCGCTCCAGCACCGGGCCGGAGGTCGAGCGCAGGTTGACGCCCAGCTCGTTGGCGATGACGTGCGACAGCGTGGTCTTGCCGAGGCCCGGCGGGCCGAAGATCAGCACGTGGTCCAGCGCCTCGCCGCGCCGGCGCGTCGCCTCGATGTAGATCGCCAACTGCTCGCGCACCGCCTGCTGGCCGAGGTACTCGTTTAGGCGCCGCGGCCGGATCGAAGCCTCGATGGCCTCGTCCTCGCGGGTGGCGGCGGCGGCGATGACGCGGTCGGTCATGGCGGCATTATGCATTGAGACGGGAGTGGGGAGTGGGGAGTGGGAAGTGCACTGCGTATAGCCATCGCACTTACTCACTACTTCCTACTTCCTACTCCCATTTATCAAATCTCCACCTGCGTCCCCAGCTCGATCAGCCGGTTGCCGGGGATGCGGAAGAAGGCGGTCGCCGGCATCGCGTTGCGCGACATGAACGCGAACACCTTGTCGCGCCACAGCGCCATGCCGGGGCGGCTGCTGGCCACCACGGTTTCGCGGCTGAGGAAGAAGGTGGTGTCCATCATGTCGAAGCCGAGGCCCTTGGCCGCGCAAGCGCCCAGCAGCGCCGGGACGTTCGGGTCCTCGGCGAAGCCGACGCGCAGCAGCAGCCGGAAGAAGTCGTGGCCGAGCGCCTGCAGCTCGATGCGCTCCTCCGGCTCCGCGGTCGGCGTGTCCAGCGTCTCCACGGTGAGCAGCACGTTGCGCTCGTGCAGCACCTTGTTGTGCTTGAGGTTGTGCAGCAGCGCGTGCGGCACCGCTTCCTGGTTGGCGGTGAGGAATACCGCCGTGCCGGGCACGCGCAGCGGCGGGTGCCCGGCGATGTTGGCGACGAACGGCTCCAGCGCCAGGCCGCTCTGCTTGATCTCGCGCATCACCAGCTCGCGGCCGCGCCGCCAGGTGGCCATCAGCGTGAAGATCACCGCGCCCAGCACCAGCGGGAACCAGCCGCCGTGCTCGACCTTGTCGGCGTTGGCGGCGAGGAAGGCCAGGTCCACGGTGAGGAACACCAGGCCGACCGCGCCGACCTTCGGCCAGCTCCAGTGCCACAGCCGGCGGAACACGATCATCACCAGGATCGAATCGATGGTCATGGTGCCGACCACCGCGATGCCGTACGCCGCGGCCAGGTTGCTCGACGAGCGGAAGCCGAGCACCACGGCGAGGGTCAGCACCAGCAGCATGCGGTTGACCCACGGCAGGTAGATCTGGCCCATCGTCTCGCGCGAGGTGTGGCGCACCCGCATGCGCGGCAGGTAGCCGAGCTGGATCGCCTCGCGCGTCACCGAGAACGCGCCGGAGATCACCGCCTGCGAGGCGATCACCGTCGCCACCGTGGCCAGCGCGATCATCGGATACAGCAGCGGCTCCGGCACCAGCAGGTAGAACGGGTTCTGCACCGCGCGCGGGTCGGCCAGCAGCAGCGCGCCCTGGCCGAAGTAGTTCAGCATCAGGGCAGGCAGCACGAAGCTGAACCACGACATGCGGATCGGCCGCTTGCCGAAGTGCCCCATGTCGGCGTACAGCGCCTCGGCGCCGGTGATGCACAGCACCACCGCGCCCAGCGCGAAGAACGCGCCCCAGCCGTTGTGCACGAAGAATTCCAGCGCGTAGTGCGGCGACAGCGCCAGCAGCACTTGCGGCTGCTCGGCGATGTGCATGACGCCGAGCGCGGCGATGGCGCAGAACCACAGCATCATCACCGGACCGAACACCGCGCCGACCCTGCCGGTGCCGCGGCTCTGGAACGCGAACAGCAGCACGATGATCGCCGCGGTCAGCGGCACCACGTACGGCTGCAGCGCCGGCGCGGCGACCTCGATGCCCTCCACCGCCGACAGCACCGAGATCGCCGGCGTGATCACGCCGTCGCCGAAGAACAGCGCGGCGCCGAACAGGCCGAGCACGGCGATCCACCAGCGCGTCGCCGGCATGCCGCGCACGCTGCGCTGCGCCAGCGCGGTCAGCGCCATGATGCCGCCCTCGCCCTTGTTGTCGGCGCGCATGATGAAGCCGGCGTACTTCACCGACACGACCATCACCAGCGACCAGAACACCAGCGACAGCACGCCGAGCACGTTGCCCGGCGTGGCCGCCACGCCGTGCACGCCGAACGTCTCCTTGATGGTGTACAGCGGACTGGTGCCGATGTCGCCGTAGACGACGCCGATCGCGCCCAGCGCCAGCGCGGCGACGCGCTTGCCGAGATCATGCGAGGTTGCGCTCGCTGCCTGGGTCATGACCGGTGTTCCTGGAGATGCGCTCAGCCGCCGAGCGCGGCCCGCAGCGCCTTGCGGATGATGGCCTCGGCGTCGTCGCCGTCCTTCGCCGCGTCCTTGACGAGGCGCTGCGCCTCGGCCGGCTTGTAGCCGAGCTGCTGCAGCGCGACGGTGGCCTCCGCCACCGGATCCTTGGGTACCGCGCCGCCGACGCCGGCCAGCGGCACGCCGCCGGCGATGCCGTCGACGCGGTCGCGCAGCTCGACCACGATGCGCTCGGCGGTCTTCTTGCCGATGCCCGGGATCTTGGTCAGCGCGACCACGTCGCCAGCCTGCACCAGCCGCGCGAACTCGGCGGTGGACACGCCGGACAGCACCGCCAGCGCGATCTTGGCGCCGATGCCGCTGACCTTCTGCAGGCTGCGGAACAGCGCGCGCTCGGCGTCGCGCAGGAAGCCGTACAGCGCGACCGTGTCCTCCTTGACCGCGTAGTGGGTCAGCAGGGTCACCTCGCGGCCGAGCTCGGGCAGGTCGTACAGCGTCGACATCGGCACTTCCAGCTCGTAGCCGACGCCGTTGACGTCGATCACGATCCACGGCGGCTGCTTGCCGACCAGCCTGCCCTGCAACCGTCCGATCATCGCCTGCGCCTCCAAGCGGTGCGGGGAATGCCGATGCGGCCGACCGTGGCGCGCGTGTGCGCGTGCGCGATCGCCACCGCCAGCGCGTCGGCGGCGTCGGCCTGCAGCGGCCCCTTCAGGCCAAGCAAGACCGAGACCATGTGCTGCACCTGCGCCTTGTCGGCGCCGCCGCCGCCGACCACGGCCTGCTTGATCTCCGTCGGCGCGTACTCGTGCACCTCCAGCGCGCGGCTGACCACGGCGCAGATCGCCGCGCCGCGCGCCTGGCCCAGCTTCAGCGCGGAATCGGGGTTGCGCGCCATGAACACGCGCTCGATCGCCGCCTCTTCCGGCCGATGCTCCTCGATGATCGCGCACAGCCCGTCGTAGATGCGCTTGAGCCGCAGCGGAAAGCTGTCGGCGTCGGCAACCGCCAGGGCCGTGTGGAACACGTGTGCCGTCTTGCCCGCGCCGTCGGCGTCGACAATGCCGACGCCGGTGCGCTGCGAGCCTGGATCGATGCCGAGGATGCGCACCTGGCGGGACCCCGGACTCGGGACTCGGGACTCGACAGAGCGTGGATGCGGCATGGCCGTGGCGCGGCGGCCTACGAAAACCGCCGCGTGGCGTTCGCGGCCACGGCTACCGGGACGGGGCCCTCGCCCGGAGCCCTGAATCCCGGGTCCCGAGTCCCGCTCATGTCCCGTTCGCCGGCAGTTCGGCGTTGTGGTAGACCTCGCTCACGTCGTCGAGGCCTTCCAGCTTCTCGACCAGGTCGAGCAGGGTCTCCGCGGTCTCGGCGGACACCGCCACGCGGTTGTTGGGGCGCATGCCGACGCCGGCATGCTCGGCGCGCAGGCCCGCCGCGATCAGCGCCTGCTGCACCGCCTCGAAGCTTTCCGGCGCGCACAGCACGGTGCTCTCGCCGCCCTCGTTGATCACGTCGTCGGCGCCGGCATCGAGCGCCGCTTCCAGCACCTTCTCCTCCGCCGCCGCGTCGCCGCGCGTGGCGTACGCCAGCTCGCCGCAGCGGGTGAACTGGAACGCCACCGAGCCGCTGGTGCCGAGATTGCCGCCGTGCTTGGTCAACGCGTGGCGCACGTCGGCCACGGTGCGCGTCGGGTTGTCGGTGAAGCATTCGATGATCAGCGCCACGCCGCCCGGACCGTAGCCCTCGTAGCGCAGGTCCTGCATGTCGGCGCCGCCGTCGGCGCCGGAGCCGCGCTTGATCGCGCGCTCGATGGTGTCCTTGGTCATGTTGGCCGACAGCGCCTTGTCCACCGCCGCGCGCAGGCGCGGATTGCCGGCCGGATCGGCCACGCCCGAGCGCGTGGCGACGGTGATTTCGCGGATCAGCTTGGTGAACACCTTGGCGCGCTTGGCGTCCTCGGCGTTCTTGCGGCCTTCGATGGACGGGCCTCTACCCATGGGACTACCTGCGGCTGGCTGACTGGCAAGCGCGCGATTTTACCCCAGTCCGCGCTCGAAATGCCCGAGCTGCAGGAACGCCGCGGCCTGACCGGCGGCCTCGGCCGAGAACAGCAGGCCGGTGTGCGAGGCCGGCACCACGCAGTGGTCGGCGATGCCCGGCAGCCGCGTCTCGGCCACCGCCACGGTGCCGTCGTGCTCGCCGTCGAAGCGGCCCAGCCACGCGCCCAGGCCGATCGGCAGCCGGCCGGCGATCACGCCGACGTCGCGCGCGCCGTCCCAGCGTTCGAGGCCGTCGCGCAGCAGCGCGAAGCTCTGCCCCATCAGCATGGCGCCGCCCGGAAAGCCGGCCAGCCCGCGCGCGGCGGCGCTGCCAGCCAGCGGCGAGCCGAGGCAGACGATGCGCCCCGGCGGCAGCTCCAGCGCGGCCGCCGCGCGCAGCGCGATCAGGCCGCCCAGGCTGTGTCCGAGCAGGTGCAGGCGCCGCGCGCCGAGCCTGTCCGCCCGCTCCGCCAGGCGCCGCGCCGTCAGCTCCGGCGCGGCCGCGACGCTCAGGTACTCGAACGCATGCACCGCGAAACCGGCCGCGGCGAGCCGGCGCTTCAGCGCGCCCAGCGCGAAACCGCGCATCCACAGGCCGTGCAGCAGGATCACGTGGTCGGGCATGGGGTGCTTCGGGAGTCGGGAGTCGGGAGTCGGGAGTCGGGAGTCGGGAAGAGCGTAACGACGCGCCGTCATTCCGGCGAACGCCGGGACCCGGCGCTTCGATTATGCGAAACGTGCTGCGTCGGTGGCCATGCGCTTCATGCGACGTACCGCGCCGCATCCCCGCTTGCGCGGGAAGGGCGCGGGGCGGGTCGCCTGCGCGCAGGCTCCTGCCGCGGTATCCGCCACGGAACGAGGCCGTGGGCGACGAACGCGAACGGGAACGACGGCGCGTTGTTACGCCTTGCCCGGGTCCCGGGCCCCGGGTTCCGCGTCCCGCAGGCCTTCCGCCACGCGCACGTGCAGCTCCTTCAACTGCGCCGCGGGAATCGCCGAGGGCGCGTCGGTCATCAGGTCCTGCGCGCTGGTGGTCTTGGGGAAGGCGATCACGTCGCGGATCGAGTCGGTGCCCGCCATCAGCGCGGCGATGCGGTCGATGCCGAAGGCGATGCCGCCGTGCGGCGGCGCGCCGAACTTCAGCGCCTCCAGCAGGAAGCCGAACTTGGCCTGCGCCTCCTCGGCGCCGATGCCGAGCAGGTCGAACACCGCGCTCTGCATGTCCGGGCGATGGATACGGATCGAGCCGCCGCCGATCTCGTTGCCGTTCAGCACCATGTCGTAGCCGCGGCTGACCGCGTTGGCCGGGTCGGCCTTGAGCGCGGCGATGTCGTCGACCTTGGGCGCGGTGAACGGGTGGTGCAGCGCGACGTAGCGCTGCGCCTCGGCGTCGTATTCGAACATCGGGAAATCGGTGACCCACAGCGGCCGCCAGGCGTTCTCGACCAGGCCGCGGTCGCGGCCGACCTTGAGCCGCAGCGCGCCCATGAAGTCGGTGACGGTCTTCCACGCGCCGGCGCCGATCAGCAGCAGGTCGCCGTTCTGCGCGCTGGTGGCGGCGAAGATCGCCGAAAGCGCCGCGTCGTCGAGGAACTTCACCACCGGCGAGGTCAAACCTTCCCGTCCCTTGGCAAGGTCGTCGATGCGGATCCAGGCCAGGCCCTTCGCGCCGTGCTTGGCGGCGTGCTCGGCGAGCAGGTCGATCTCGCGGCGGCTCAGGTCGCTGCCGCCCGGCACGCGCAGCGCGGCGACGCGGCCCTGCGGGTCGTTGGCCGGGCCGGCGAACACCTTGAACTCGACGTGTTTCACCGCGTCCGCGACATCGGCCAGCTCCAGCGCGATGCGCAGGTCCGGCTTGTCGGAACCGTAGCGGCGCATCGCCTCCGCCCAGGTCATGCGCGGGAACGGCGCAGGCAGTTCGGCCTCGACCACTTCCGCGAACGTGCGGCGGATCAGCGGTTCGACGAAGTCCTGCACGTCGCGCTCCCCGACGAACGCGAACTCCATGTCGAGCTGGGTGAACTCCGGCTGGCGGTCGGCGCGCAGGTCCTCGTCGCGGAAGCAGCGCGCGATCTGGTAGTAGCGGTCGAAGCCCGCCATCATCAGGATCTGCTTGAACAACTGCGGCGACTGCGGCAGCGCGTAGAACTGCCCCGGGTGCACGCGCGAGGGCACGAGATAATCGCGCGCGCCTTCCGGCGTGGCCTTGGTCAGGATCGGCGTCTCCAGGTCCTGGAAGCCGGCGGCGTCGAGCTGGCGGCGCAGCGCCTGCACCAGCTTGATGCGCGTGCGCATCATGCGCTGCATCTCCGGGCGGCGCAGGTCGAGGTAGCGGTACTTCAGCCGCGTCTCCTCGCTGGGATTCTCGTGCAGCGCGAACGGCAGGTCGCGCGCGGCGTTCAGCACCTCGATCGACTGCGCCAGCACCTCGACGCGGCCGGTCCTGACGCGGTCGTTGGCGCTGACGCGCCTGCGCACCGTGCCGGTGACGCGCAGGCAATACTCGTAGCCCACCGCGCTCGCCGTGGCGAACGCTTCGGCGGTGTCCGGATCCGCCACCACCTGCACGATGCCCTCGTGGTCGCGCAGGTCGAGGAACACCACGCCGCCGTGGTCGCGGCGGGTGTCGACCCAGCCGCACAGGGTGACGTTCCGGCCGATCAGGGACTCGTCGACGAGGCCGCAGTAGTGGGTGCGCATGCGCGAAAGCTCCGGCCGCCCGCAGGCGGATAAGGCAAGACGCGGAATGCTAAGGCCGGATTTGCTGCGCTGCAAACAAAACGCCCGCCGCGATCACGCTCGCGACGCCGGCGGCGCGGCCGGGGCGCGCCGGGTCGCGCGCGGGGTGCGCCGGCATCCGTCGCGGCGTCCTTGCACCCCGGGCACGGGGAAGGTGCGATCGCCGGCCCGCGCGGGGCGCGGCGGTGGCCTTGCGCTCAGCGGGTGCCCGACGCGGGCGTGTCGGCCTTGGGTGCGGCGGACTCGGCCTTGGCCGCGTCCTTTTTCGGCGCATCGTCCTTGTGCGCGAGGTTGCGCTTGGCGTCGCCGTCTTTCTTGAAGTCGGTCTCGTACCAGCCGCTACCGGCCAGGCGGAACGCCGGCGCGGTGACGCAGCGGTTCAACTCGGCGCGGCCGCACTCGGGGCAGTCGCGCGGGTCGGGGTCGGAAAGTCTCTGCAGGCGGTCGAAGCGATGGCCGCAGGCGCCGCATTCGAATTCGTAGATGGGCATGGGTGGCGGTGAAGCGGAAAAGAACGGAACAAGAGCGGAAGCGTCAAAGGTCAAGGGTCAAAAGTCAACAAAGCCCGCGGCCGCAACCGCCGGTTCGACCCTCGGCCTTCGGCATCATCCCTTGGCGAACGCCAGCCGGCCCTCGTGCACGCCGACCTGCACGCTGTCGCCCGGCTGGAAGCGGCCTTCCAGGATCTCGCGCGCCAGCGGGTTTTCCAGTTGCTGCTGGATCGCCCGCTTCAGCGGCCGCGCGCCGTACACCGGATCGAAACCGACGTTGCCGAGCAGGTCCAGCGCCTTGTCGTCGACTTCGAGCTTCAATTGGCGCTCGGCCAGGCGCTTCTCCAGGTAGCCGATCTGGATGCGCGCGATCGCGCGGATCTGCGCCTTCTCCAGCGGGCGGAACACCACCAGCTCGTCGAGGCGGTTGATGAACTCGGGGCGGAAGTGCGCCTGCACGACGCCCAGCACCGCCGATTTCATCTTGAGGTACTCCTCCTCGCCGTCGCCGCCGGTCATCTCCTGGATCAGGTTGGAGCCGAGGTTGGAGGTCATCACCACCACGGTGTTGCGGAAGTCGACGGTGCGGCCCTGGCCGTCGGTGAGGCGGCCGTCGTCGAGCACCTGCAGCAGCACGTTGAACACGTCGTGGTGCGCCTTCTCGACCTCGTCGAGCAGGATCACGCTGTACGGGCGCCGGCGCACCGCCTCGGTCAGGTAGCCGCCTTCCTCGTAGCCGACGTAGCCGGGCGGCGCGCCGATCAGGCGCGCGACCGAGTGCTTCTCCATGAACTCGCTCATGTCGATGCGCACCATCGCGTCGGCGGTGTCGAACATGAACTCGGCCAGCGCCTTGCACAGCTCGGTCTTGCCCACGCCGGTGGGACCGAGGAACAGGAACGAGCCGTTCGGGCGGTTGGGGTCGGACAGGCCGGCGCGCGCGCGGCGGATGGCGTCGGACACCGCGCGCACCGCCTCGTCCTGGCCGACCACGCGCTTGTGCAGCGCGTCTTCCATGTGCAGCAGCTTCTCGCGCTCGCCTTCCAGCATCTTCGACACCGGGATGCCGGTCCAGCGCGACACCACCTCGGCGATCTCCTCGGCGGTGACGCGGTCCTGCAGCAGGGTGAAGCCGCGCTGCTCCGCCTCCTGCGCGGCCTTGAGCTGCTTCTCCAGCTCCGGCAGCTTGCCGTACTGGATCTCGCTCATCTTCGCGTAGTCCTGGCGGCGCTGCGCGGCTTCGAGCTCGAGGCGCGCGGCCTCGATCTGCTCCTTGATCCTGGTCGCGCCCTGCAGCGTCGCCTTCTCCGATTTCCACACCTCGTTCAGGTCGGCGAACTCGCGCTCCAGCTTGGCGATGTCGGCTTCGAGGTCGGCGAGGCGCTTCTGCGATTCCTCGTCCTTCTCCTTCTTCAGCGCCTCGCGCTGGATCTTCAGCTGGATCAGCCGCCGCTCCAGCCGGTCGAGTTCCTCCGGCTTGGAGTCGATCTCCATGCGGATGCGCGACGCAGCCTCGTCCATCAGGTCGATGGCCTTGTCCGGCAGCTGGCGGTCGCTGATGTAGCGGTGCGACAGCGTCGCCGCGGCGACGATCGCCGGGTCGGTGATCTCGACGCCGTGGTGCACGGCGTAGCGCTCCTTCAGCCCGCGCAGGATGGCGATGGTGTCCTCCACCGACGGCTCGCCGACGAACACCTTCTGGAAGCGCCGCTCCAGCGCGGCGTCCTTCTCGACGTACTTGCGGTACTCGTCCAGCGTGGTCGCGCCGATGCAGTGCAGCTCGCCGCGCGCCAGCGCCGGCTTCAGCATGTTGCCGGCGTCCATCGCGCCCTCGGCCTTGCCGGCGCCGACCATGGTGTGCAGCTCGTCGATGAACAGGATCACCCGGCCTTCCTGCTTGGCCAGGTCGTTCAGCACGCCCTTCAGGCGCTCCTCGAATTCGCCGCGGAACTTGGCGCCGGCGATCAGCGCGCCCATGTCCAGCGCCAGCACGCGCTTGTCGCGCAGGCCCTCCGGCACCTCGCCGTTGACGATGCGCTGCGCCAGGCCTTCGACGATCGCGGTCTTGCCGACGCCGGGCTCGCCGATCAGCACCGGGTTGTTCTTGGTGCGCCGCTGCAGCACCTGCACGACGCGGCGGATCTCCTCGTCGCGGCCGATCACCGGATCGAGCTTGCCGGACTCGGCGCGCGCGGTCAGGTCGATGGTGAACTTCTCCAGCGCCTGGCGCTGGTCCTCGGCGCCCTCGCTCTGCACCTTCTCGCCGCCGCGCAGCTTGTCGATCGCCGCTTCCAGCGCGGCCTTGCTCGCGCCGGCCGCCTTCAGCGCCGCGCCGACCTCGCCCTTGTCCTCCAGCGCCGCCAGCACGAACAGCTCGCTGGCGATGAACTGGTCGCCGCGCTGCTGCGCCAGCTTGTCGGTGAGGTTGAGCAGGCGGCTGAGCTCGTTGCCGATGTTGAGGTTGCCCTCCTGGCCGGCCACGCGCGGCAGCCGCTCGAGGATCGCGGTCACGCGCTGGCGCAGCGCCGGCACGTCGACGCCGGCCTGGGTCAGCAGCGGCACGGTCGAGCCGCCTTGCTGGTCGAGCAGCGCGGCCAGCACGTGCGCCGGTTCGAGCATGTTGTGGTCGCGCCCGACCGCCAGCGATTGCGCGTCGGCCAGCGCCTGCTGGAAGCGCGAGGTCAGTTTGTCCATCCGCATGGGCAATCCCCTGCAAAACGATGGCGGCCACGGCCGCCGCTGCCCCGGAGGTGCGGGCCGCGAGGCGGGGATTCAAGCGGGTTTGGCCGCCCCCGCCCGTTGCGGCACAATCGCAAAGGTTTGATTTGCCCGTATCAACCCCAGATTTTCGAGGTGGACCCGCACCCGACACCCGCCCCACGGAATGCGCTGCCCGCACCGCCGCTGCCGCACCGCGCCGCGCGCTGGTCGCTGTTCCTGGATGTCGACGGCTCGCTGCTCGAGTTCGCAGCGAGCCCCGCCGGCGTGCGCGTGCCCCCCGCGCTGATCGCGCTGCTGCAGCGCTTGCACGCCGCGTTCGGCGGCGCGCTGGCCCTGGTCAGCGGCCGCAGCATCGACGACCTCGACCGGCTGTTCGCGCCGCTGCGCCTGCCGGCAGCCGGCATCCACGGCTGCGAGCTGCGCGACGCCGAAGGTGCGCGGCGCATGCTCGCCATCGACAGCCGCGTCGCCGGGCTGCTGCAGGCGCGCGCGCGCGAGCTCGCCGATGCGCTGCCCGGCGTGCTGCTCGAAGCCAAGGGTGCCGCCGTCGCCCTGCACTACCGTCGCGCGCCCGCGCTTGCCGCGCAGGTGCACGAGGGCGCGGCGCGCATCGCCGCGATGCTGCCGGGCATCGCCGTGCAGCCGGGCGCGATGGTCTGCGAACTGAAGCCGGTCGATGCCGACAAGGGGCGCGCGATCGACGCGTTGCGCGCCGCGCCGCCGTTCCGCGCGCGCACGCCGGTGTTCGTCGGCGACGACCTCACCGACGAGCACGCCTTCGCCGCGGTCAACCGCGCGGACGGCCTCAGCGTGCTGGTCGGCACGCGCCCCAGCGCGGCGCGCTACGCGCTGCCCGCCCCCGCCGACGTGCATGCCTGGCTGCAACGCGTCGCCGCCGCGCTCGAACGAGGAGACGCCCGCGCATGAACGCCGCCAATCTCGACCTCGGCATCGTCGGCAACGGCAAGATCGCCGCGCTGATCGACGCGCAGGGCCGCGTCGTCTGGGGCTGCTTCCCGCATTTCGACGGCGACCCCGCCTTCTGCGCGCTGCTGTCGCCGCGCCACGCCGGTGCCGGGGTGTGGGCGGTGGAGCTGGAGGACTTCGCCCGCGCCGAGCAACGCTACCTGCGCAATACCGCGGTGCTGGCGACGCGCCTGTACGATCGCCACGGCGGCATCGTCGAGATCACCGACCTCGCGCCGCGCTACAAGCAGCACGGGCGCATCTACCACCCGATGATGCTGGCGCGGCGCATCGCGCCGGTGGCGGGCACGCCGCGCATCCGCATGCGCCTCGCGCCGCTGGCCGGCTACGGCGCGCGCGTGCCGGCACGGACCTCCGGCAGCAATCACGTGCGCTTCCTGCTCGACGACGTGACGCTGCGCCTGACCTCGGACCTGCCGGTGCCCTACGTCACCGACGCGCTGCCGCTGATCCTGGAGCGTCCGCTGCACTGCGTGCTCGGCCCCGACGAGACCTTGACCCTGCCGGTCGACGACTTCGTCGACGCGCTGATGCGCCACACCCTCGACTACTGGCGCGAGTGGGTGCGCTACCTGTCGGTGCCGTTCGAGTGGCAGGAGGCGGTGATCCGTGCGGCGATCACGCTGAAGCTGTGCCAGTTCGAGGATACCGGCGCCATCGTCGCCGCGGTGACCACCTCGATTCCGGAAGCGCCCGGCACGCCGCGCACCTGGGACTACCGCTACTGCTGGCTGCGCGACGCGGCGTTCGTGGTGCGCGCGCTGAACCGCCTCGGCGCGACGCGCACGATGGAGGAATACCTGCACTACATCTTCAACCTAGCCGCGACGGACGGCGAGCTCGGCCCGGTCTACGGCATCACCTACGCGCGCGAGCTGCACGAGCGCGAAGCGCCCGATCTCGCCGGCTACCGCGGCATGGGCCCGGTACGCATCGGCAACGACGCCTGGCGGCAACGCCAGCATGACGTCCACGGCAGCGTGCTGCTGGCCGCCGCGCAACTGTTCTTCGACCAGCGGCTGGAACGTCCCGGCGACGCGGAAACCTTCGCGCGGCTGGAGCCGCTCGGCACCGCCGCGGCGCGGCTGGCCGGGCAGCCGGATGCGGGGCTGTGGGAGTTCCGCGGCAGCACGCGCGTGCACACCTACTCCGCGGCGATGTGCTGGGCCGCCTGCGACCGCCTGGCGCGCATCGCCGGCCAGCTCGGCCTGGCGGCGCGCGCGCGGCACTGGCGCGACGCCGCCGCGCGCCTGCGCAACGACATCGACACGCGCGGCTTCCACGGCGTGCGCGGCCACTTCGTCGACGCCTTCGACGGCGACCGCCTGGACGCCAGCCTGCTGCTGCTGGCCGACATCGGCTTCGTGCGCGGCGACGACCCGCGCTTCGCCGCCACCGTCGACGCGATCGGCCGCGAGCTGCGTCGCGGCGACTACCTGCTGCGCTACGCCGCGCCCGACGATTTCGGCACGCCCGAGACCAGCTTCACCATCTGCACCTACTGGTACATCGACGCGCTGGCCGCACTGGGCCGGCACGACGAGGCGCGCGAGCTGTTCGAACACCTCTTGGCGCGGCGCAATCCGCTCGGTCTGCTGTCCGAGGATCTCGACCCGCACAGTGGCGAGGCCTGGGGCAACTTCCCGCAGACCTACTCGCTGGTCGGCCTGGTCAACGCGGCGATGCGCCTGTCGCGGCCGTGGGAGGAAGCCCTGTGAGCCGGCTGGTGGTGGTGTCCAATCGCGTCGCGCTGCCGAAGGAGATCCGCGCCGGCGGGCTGGCGACGGCGATGCACGCCGCGTTGTCGGAGTGCGGCGGCGTGTGGTTCGGCTGGAGCGGCAAGCTGGCCGCCGCCAGCGCCACCGAGCTGCGCCGCCAGCGCGAGGGCCTGATCACCTACGCCACCCTCGACCTGTCGCGCCGCGACCGCGACGACTACTACGCCGGCTTCGCCAACCGCGCGCTGTGGCCGCTGTTCCACTGCCGCACCGACCTGGTCGACTACCAGCGGGAAACCTATGCCGGCTACCAGCGCGTCAACGCGATGTTCGCCGAGCACCTGGCCGCGTTGCTCGAACCGGACGACGTGGCCTGGGTGCACGACTACCACCTGATCCCGTTGGCCGCGCACCTGCGCCGGCGCGGCGTGGCCAGCCGCATCGGCTTCTTCCTGCACACGCCGCTGCCGCCGGCCGACCTGCTGGTGACCCTGCCGCACCATCGCGATCTGATCGAGGCGCTGGCCGCCTACGACCTGGTCGGACTGCAGACGCCGCGCGACCTGCGCGCATTGCAGGACTATTTCTGCCACGAAGCCGGCGCCGAGCTGGCCGACGACGACACGATCCGCACCGCGGATGGACGCCGCTTCCGCGCGGGCTGCTTCCCGATCGGCATCGACACCGCCGCGGTCGCCGAGAGCGCGGCGCGCGCGGCAACCGGCAGCGCGGTGGCGCACCTGCGCGAGAGCCTGGCCGAGCGCGCGCTGGTGATCGGCGTCGACCGGCTCGACTACTCCAAGGGCCTGCCCGAGCGCTTCGCGGCGTTCGGCCGCCTGCTGGAGTCCGCGCCGCACCTGCGCAGCCGCGTATCGCTGCTGCAGATCGCACCGCCCTCGCGCAGCGAGGTGCCGGAATACCGCGCCATCCGCCGCGAACTCGAACGCATCGCCGGCCACATCAACGGCGCCTACGCGGAACCGGACTGGGTGCCGATCCGCTACGTCAACAAGGCGTTCCCGCAGGCGACGCTGGCCGGCTACTACCGCGTCGCCCGCGTCGGGCTGGTGACGCCGCTGCGCGACGGCATGAACCTGGTCGCCAAGGAATACGTCGCCTGCCAGGATCCGGCCGATCCGGGCGTGCTGGTGCTGTCGCGCTTCGCCGGCGCGGCCAACGAGCTGAAGACCGCGCTGCGGGTCAATCCCTACGATCAGGACGAAGTCGCCGACGCGCTGCGCGCCGCGCTGGTGATGCCGATGGAGGAACGGCGCATGCGCTGGCAGGCGATGATGGAGGTCATGCGCCGGCAGGACATCACCGCCTGGCGCGGCGCCTTCCTGCGCGCCCTGGCGCGCACCGCCGCAAGCTGAACGGCGCCAGCATCGCCGCCCGTAGCGTGACCGCCGTCCGCGTTCGCCGGCGGCGCTTTGCACAGGATGCCGCGTGGGGAGGCAGCACGGTTGCAGGAGGCTCCATGCGCTTGTTCCCGAAGTGGCAGCGGCACCCGCCGTCGCTGGGACTGTACGCGCGGCTCGCCGCGCGCAATCGCCCGCGCAGCTACGCCGGCAAGTTCTTCGCAGTGGCGTTCGTGACCCTGCAGTTGCCGCTGCTGGCGCTGCTGGCATGGCTGCTCACCACGCGCACGGTCGACCGCGACACGTGGCTGCTGCCGGCGCTGGCCGCACTGCTGGCCGGCACCCTGCTGGCGTTCCGCGGCTTCCGCCAACTGGTCGCGCCGATCGAACTGGCGGCGCAGGCGCTGCGCGATTTTCTGCACGACGGCACTCCGGCCGCGCTGCCGCAGCACTACCGCGACACCGCCGGCCGGCTGCTGCGCGACGTGCGCTACGTCACCGCGGCGCTGGCGCGCGAGCGCGGCGAGCTGGAAAAGCTGGCGCAGTCGGACTTCCTCACCGGCCTGATGAACCGCCGCGCCGCCGACCGCGCGCTGCACGAGATCGAGGGCGCCTGGCCGCGCTGCGTCGGCATGCTCGACATCGACCGCTTCAAGTCGGTCAACGACCGCCACGGCCACGGCGTCGGCGACGCCGTGCTGGCCGAACTCGGCGACCTGCTGCGCGCCTCGCTGCGCGAGAGCGACTGGGCGGCGCGCTGGGGCGGCGAGGAATTCCTGCTGTTGATCCACGCGTCGCTGCCGGACGCGCGCAGCGCCTGCGAGCGCCTGCGCGCCCGCGTCGCCGAGCGCCGCTTCGCCGGCGAAGCGCGGCTGCGCATCAGCTTCAGCGTCGGCCTCGCCGAAGTCGAACCCGGCTGCGCGCTGGACAGCGCCATCGAACGCGCCGACGCCGCCCTGCTCGTCGCCAAGCGCAACGGCCGCGACCGCGTCGAGCTGTACGCGCCGGCAGGCTGAGCGCCGCGCCCGGCATCCGCCCGCAACCCGTCCTAACTGGCGTTCTGCGCGATCCACACCAGGCTGGCGAAGCGCCCGCTGCGCGCGCCGTCGCGGCGATAGGAATGGAAGCGCGGGTCGGCGCGGGTATCGAAGCCGCCGCCGTGCACGCGGGTCACGCCGGCGGCGGCGAGGCGGCGGCGCGCCAGCGCTTCGAGGTCGCAATGCCAGTGGCCGGGGCGGGTCGGCGCGAAGGCGATGGCAGCGCCGGGGTCGGCATCGACGAAAGCCGCGCGCACTTCCTCGCCCACTTCGTACGACGCCGCGCCGATCGCCGGGCCCAGCCACGCCAGCACGCGCGCCGGCGGCGCGGCGAGCGCGCCCAGCGTCGCTTCCAGCACGCCGGCCGACAGCCCGCGCCAGCCGGCATGCGCGGCGGCGACGGCGCCGCCGTCGTCACGCGCGAACAGCAGCGGCAGGCAGTCGGCGGTGAGGATGGCGAGCACGCGGCCGGGCGTGCGCGTCAGCGCGGCGTCGGCCTGCGGCTCGCCGCCGGGCGCGGCGGCATCGGCATCGACCACCCGCGTGCCGTGCACCTGGCGCAGCCACAGCGGCGCGGACGGCAGCGCCAGCGCGTCGGCCAGCGCGGCGCGGTTGGCGGCGACCGCGGCCGGGTCGTCGCCGCTGCGCGCGCCGAGGTTGCACGGCCCGAACGGCGCCACCGACACCCCCGGCGCTGCGCGCGTGGCGACCGCCGCGCGCACGCGCGGCGGCGCGGGCCAGTCCGGCTGCAGAAAGCCGGTGCGCACCTCAGCGCGACTCCGCGGCCAGGGCGGTGTCCGCGCGCAGCGCCTCGACCAGCGCGGCGAGGTCGGCCGGCCGTTCGGCGGCAAATTCGAGCGGCCGGCCATCGACCGGGTGCGCGAAGGCGAGCCGTTCGGCGTGCAGCGCCTGGCGGCGGAAGCCTTTCAGCGCCTCGACCAGCGCCGGGCTGGCGCCGCGCGGCAGCCTGAGGCCGCCGCCGTACAGCGGGTCGCCGACCAGCGGGTGGCCGATGTGCGCCAGGTGCACGCGGATCTGATGCGTGCGCCCGGTTTCGAGATTGCATTGCAGCAGCGTGTGCGCGCGAAAGCGCTCGCGCACGCGGTAGTGCGTGACCGCGCGCCTGCCGCCGTCGCCGTCGCGCACGGCCTGGCGCAAACGATCGACCGGATGGCGGCCGAGCGGCGCGTCCACCGTGCCGCCGGCAACCAGCGTGCCCAGCACCACCGCCTCGTACTGGCGGTGCACGTCGCGCGCGGCGAGCATCGCCACCAGCGCGGTATGCGCGCGCAGCGACTTCGCCACCACCATCAGGCCGGAGGTGTCCTTGTCGAGGCGGTGCACGATGCCCGCGCGCGGCACCTGCGCCAGCGCCGCATCGTGGTGCAGCAGGGCGTTCTGCAGCGTGCCGGCCGGGTTGCCGGCGCCGGGGTGCACGACCAAACCGGCCGGCTTGACCAGCACCAGCAGGTCGGCGTCCTCGTAGCGGACGTCCAGCGCGATCGGCTGCGGCACCATCGCGACCTCGTCCTCGAGGCGCGGCGTCAGCTCGACCGTCTCGCCGCCGCGCACCACGTGGCGCGGGGCGACCGCGGCGCCGTCGAGGCGCGCCGCGCCGGCGCGTATCCACGCGCTGAGGCGCGAACGCGAGAACTCGGGGAACATCCGCGCCAGCGCCTGGTCGAAGCGCCGACCCGCCTCCTCCGGCGGGATCGCGGTCCGGCGTACCGGTTCGTTCATGCCGCCCTCCGCGGGCGCGCTGCCGGCCGGGGGCCGGTTTGGGCTATCATGGCCATTCGTGTTTGCCTCCGGGTATTTCCATGCGCGTCGCCCCGATCCTGCGTCTGCCGCTGCTCGCCCTGCTCGTGCTGCTGGTGGGCTGTTCGCACTTCGGCAAGAACAAGCGCGACGAAGCCGAAACGCTGCCGGTCGAGCAGGTCTACGCCAAGGCGAAACAGTCGCTGCAGATCGGCAACTACGGCCGCGCCGAGAAAGCCTACCAGCGCCTGATCGCGCGCTTCCCGTTCGGGCCGTACACCGAGCAGTCCGAGCTCGAACTGGCCTATGCGCAGTACAAGAGCGACAAGCCGGACGACGCCTACTCGACGATCAACCGCTTCATCAAGACCTATCCGACCAACAAGCATATCGATTACGCGTACTACCTGCGCGGCCTGATCAACTTCAACCGCACCAACTCGTTCCTCGAGAACTACATCAAGCGCGACCGGTCGCGTCGCGATCCGGGCTACGCGGTGCAGGCGTTCAACGACTTCTCCGACCTGGTCACGCGCTACCCGAACAGCCGCTACGCCAACGACGGCCGCCAGCGCATGATCTACCTGCGCAACGGCCTCGCGCAGTACGAGCTGAACATCGCGATGTACTACCTGCGCATCCAGGCCTACGTCGCCGCCGCCGACCGCGCCGAGTACATCATCGAGCATTATCAGCAGACGCCGCAGGCGGCCGATGCGCTGGCGGTGATGACCAAGAGCTACCGCAAGCTCGGCCAGACCAAGCTCGCCGACGACGCCGAGCGCGTGCTCAAGCTGAACTACCCCAACCACCCGTATCTCGCCGACCAGAAGGGCTGGCCCAAGCGGCCGTCGACGATCCGCCGCATGATCCCGCTGTCGGGGCATTACTGAGGCGGGACTCGGGACTCGGGACTCGGGAAAGGCTCGACCGGTCGTCATTCCCGCGCCAGCGGGAATCCATCTCGTCCTTTCCGGTCGCCCGCACGCAGGCTCCTACCGGCGGGCGTCAACGCCAGCCTGAGGTGATCGGGTAGCGGCGGTCGCGGCCGAACGCGCGCGTGGTGATGCGCGGGCCCGGCGCCGACTGCCGGCGCTTGAACTCGTTGGCCAGCACCAGCCGCGCGACGCGGCGCACCGTTTCGGCGTCGAAGCCGGCGGCGACGATCTCGGCCTGCGACTGCTCGCCCTCGACGAAGCGCTCGAGGATCGCGTCCAGCACCTCGTACGGCGGCAGCGAGTCCTGGTCGGTCTGGTGCTCGCGCAGCTCGGCCGAGGGCGCGCGCTCGATCACCGCCGGCGGGATCGCCTCGCCGCGCGCGTTGCGCCAGCGCGCCAGGCGGTACACCAGCGTCTTGTACACGTCCTTCAGCGGCGCGTAGGCGCCGCACATGTCGCCGTACAGCGTGGCGTAGCCGACCGCCATCTCGCTCTTGTTGCCGGTCGACAGCAGCAGGCGGCCGCTCTTGTTGCTGAGCGCCATCAGCATCACGCCGCGGCAGCGCGACTGCAGGTTCTCCTCGGTGACGTCGGCCGGCTTGCCGGCGAAGGCCGGCGCCAGCGTGCCGAGGAACGCCTGGAACGCCGGCTCGATCGACAGCACCTGGTAGTCCACGCCGAGACGTTCCGCCTGCGCCCGCGCCTCACGCAGCGATAGCTCGGAGGTGTAGCGCGTCGGCAGCATCACCGCACCGACGCGCGAAGACCCCAGCGCATCCACCGCCAGCGCCAGCGTCAGCGCCGAGTCGATGCCGCCTGACAGCCCGAGCAGCACGCCGGGAAAGCCGTTCTTGTCGACGTAGTCGCGCACGCCGCGCACCAGGCCGGCGTAGACCGTGGCCTCGATGCCGGTATCTGCGGCGCGCGGCCAGTCGAGCGCGGCCAGGCGATGCGTCGCCGGGTCGTACTCGGCATGCAGCAGCGCGTCGACGAACGCCGGCGCGCGCGCCGCGACCGTGCCGTCCGGCTGCACCAGCAGCGCGCCGCCGTCGAACAGCAGGTCGTCCTGGCCGCCGACCGCGTTGACGTAGGCGATCGCCACGCCGTTGTCGCGCGCGCGTTGCGCCAGAACGCGCTCGCGCGTCGTCGCCTGCTGCAGGTCGTAGGGCGAGGCGTTGATCACCAGCAGCAGCTTGGCGCCGGCCGCCGCGGCCTTCGCCGCGGGCTCCGGTTCCCAGATGTCCTCGCAGACCAGCAGGCCGACGCGCACGCCGTCGATCTCGGCCACCGCGGCGTCGTGGCCCGGGCGGAACCAGCGCTTCTCGTCGAACACGGTGTAGTTCGGCAGCGCCTGCTTGCGATAGGTCAGCGCGATGCGGCCGTCGCGCAGCAGGCTGGCGGCGTTGTACACCTCGCCCTGCGCGTGCGGGTGGCCGACGATCGCGGCGATGCCCTGCGCCGTGCCCGCCAGCTCCTGCAGCTCCTGCGTGCAGGCCTCGAGGAAGCTCGGCCGCAGCAGCAGGTCCTCCGGCGGATAGCCGCTCAAGGTCAGTTCGGGAAAGGCGACCAGCGCCGCCCCGCCGGCGCGCGCCTGCGCCATCAGTTCGCGCGCGCGCGCCGCGTTGGCGGCGACCGCGCCGACCGGAAGATCGTGCTGGGCCAGCGCAAAGCGCAGCTTGGCCATCGGCTTCTCCTTGGCGTTCGTGGCGCTACTGCGCCTTTATGCTCTGCGGGAGCATAACACGAGGCTCCGCGCCGGCCGCGCCCGCCGCCAGCGCAAAACAAAGGCCGCGGCATGCCGCGGCCTATGTCCGGACGGGTCGCTGCCGCGCAAGCTTACTTGCGCATGCGCTCCGCCAGCGTCTTGCCGAGGTCGGCCGGTGAACGCACCGTGGTCACGCCCGCCTTTTCCAGCGCCTCGAACTTGGCTGCGGCGGTGCCCTTGCCGCCGGAGATGATCGCGCCGGCGTGGCCCATGCGCTTGCCGGCCGGGGCGGACGCGCCGGCGATGAACGACACCACCGGCTTCTTCACGTACTCGGCGATGAACTCGGCCGCTTCTTCCTCGGCGCTGCCGCCGATCTCGCCGACCATGATGATGCCCTCGGTCTGCGCATCGTCCTGGAACAGCTTCAGGCAGTCGATGAAGTTCATGCCCTGGATCGGGTCGCCGCCGATGCCGATCACCGTGCTCTGGCCGAGACCGACGTTGGTGGTCTGGAACACCGCCTCGTAGGTCAGCGTGCCGGAGCGCGAGACGATGCCGACCTTGCCCGGCGTGTGGATGTGGCCCGGCATGATGCCGATCTTGCACTCGCCCGGGGTGATGATGCCGGGGCAGTTGGGGCCGATCAGCACGGTATCCGGATAGCCCTTCAGCGCGTTCTTGACGCGCAGCATGTCCAGCACCGGAATGCCTTCGGTGATGGTGACGATCACGCGGATGCCGGCGTCGGCGGCTTCCAGGATCGCGTCGGCCGCGAACGGCGGCGGCACGAAGATCACCGAGGCGTCGGCGCCGGTGTCGTCCACCGCGTCCTGCACGGTGTTGTAGACCGGCAGGCCGATGTGCTCGCTGCCGCCCTTGCCCGGCGTGACGCCGCCGACCAGCTTGGTGCCGTAGTCGACCGCCTGCTCGGAGTGGAAGGTGCCCTGCTGGCCGGTGAAGCCCTGGCAGATGACCTTGGTGTTCTTGTTGACCAGTACGCTCATGAGTTCTTTCCTTCCCCTCAGGCCGCGGCGGCCGCAACGGCCTTCCTGGCGGCGTCGTTGAGGTCGTCCGCCGGGGTGATCTTCAATCCGGAGTTGGCCAGCAGCTCGCGGCCCTGCTCGACGTTGGTGCCCTGCAGGCGCACCACCACCGGGATGGTCAGGCCCACTTCCTTGACCGCCGCGATGATGCCCTCGGCGATCAGGTCGCAGCGCACGATGCCGCCGAAGATGTTGACCAGGATGCAGCGCACCTTGTCCGAGGACAGGATCAGCTTGAACGCCTCGGTGACGCGCTCCTTGGTGGCGCCGCCGCCGACGTCGAGGAAGTTGGCCGGCTCGCCGCCCGCCAGCTTGATCACGTCCATCGTCGCCATCGCCAGGCCGGCGCCGTTGACCATGCAGCCGATGTTGCCGTCCATGGTCACGTAGTTGAGGCTGTGTTCCTGCGCGACCGCCTCGGCCTGGTCTTCCTGCGTCTTGTCGCGCATCGCGGCGAGGCGCGGATGGCGGAACTCGGCGTTGTCGTCGGAATTGACCTTGCCGTCCAGCGCCATCAGCTCGCCCGATTTGACGATCGCCAGCGGGTTCAGCTCGATCAGCGCGAGATCCTGCTCCATGAACAGCTTGTACATGCCGAGCATGATCTTGGTGAGCTGGCCGACCTGCTTGGGATTGAGGCCCATCGCGAAGCCGAGCTTGCGGCACTGGTAGGGCTGCAGGCCCTGCACGTAATCGACGGTGACGGTGTGGATCTCGTCCGGCGTTTCGCGCGCCACCTGCTCGATGTCGACGCCGCCGCGCGCGGAGGCGATGAACGCCACCGCCTTGCTGCCGCGGTCGACCAGGATCGACAGGTACAGCTCCTTGGCGATGTCGTTGGCGTCGGTGACCAGCACCAGGTTGACCGGCAGCGCGCGGCCGCCGGACTGGTAGGTCTCCATCCTGCGGCCGAGCATGCCGGCCGCCGCGGCCTTGACCTCGTCGAGGCTCTTGCAGAACTTGACGCCGCCGGCCTTGCCGCGGCCGCCGGCGTGGATCTGCGCCTTCACCATCCACTGCTCACCGCCCAGCGCGCGGGCGGCTTCCGCCGCCTGCTCCGCGGTGGCGGCGACCTTGCCCGGCGGCACGGCGATGCCGTACTCGGCGAACAGCTCTTTGGCCTGATATTCGTGGAAATTCATGCCTGCACCTTGAACGAACGGAAACGGGAAACGCGCCGCGAACGATGCGCGCACGGCGCGCAACGGACTGCGCAGGGGGCACGCGTGCGGCCTGTGAGCCGGCGCGGCGCGAGCAAGACAACGGGATATTGTCCCGGAAGCGTCCGTCGATGGCAAAGGGGACGCCCCCGGCCGTCGCGCGCCCGGCAAGCCGGAGCTCCCTAGGCAAGCGCGCCCGACCCGCTTACCTTAGGCACATGAGCCCGCCCTTCCCCGTCCGCAGTCCGCACCAGGCCCGTTGAGCCGGGGTCCCGCCGTGTCCACCGCCGTCGCCCATGCCTCGCACGCGCCCTCCGGCGCCGGCGCGCTGCGCCGCGAGATCTACTTCTTCAACCTGTTCCGCGTGCTGCAGGCGGCGGTATACATCGGCCTGAGCTTCAGCCCGCTGGCGGCCGACTGGATCCCGCTGCGCGAGCCGCTGCTGGGCCGGCTGACCGCGGTGCTGTACCTGCTGTTCGCGCTGCTGGCGCTGGTGCAGACGCGCGTCTGGCAGCAGCATGCGCGCGCGGCGATCGCGGTCGCGCTGTGCGCGGACGTGCTGGCGGCGCTGCTGACCATCGCCGCGCTGCCCACCGCGCTCAACGGCGTGGCGCTGATGCTGGTGGTGGACATCTCCGCCGGCGCGCTGCTGCTGCCGCTGCGCCACGGCATGTTCTTCGCCGCGCTGGCCACGCTGGCCGTGCTCGGCCACACCTTCTCGGAAAGCTCCGGCGCGCGCGACGTCGAGCGCGACATGCTGGAGTCGGCGCTGTTCGGACTGGCCTATTTCGCCGCCGCCTCGCTGTGCTACGCGCTCGGCAAGCAGATGCGCGAGACCGAGGCGCTGGCCGAGCGCCGCGGCCTCGACCTGGCCAACCTGGCCCAGGTCAACGAGCTGATCATCCGGCGCATGCAGACCGGCGTGCTGCTGGTCGACGAGGCCAACCGCGTCCACCAGATGAACGAGTCGGCGTGGATGCTGCTCGGCAGCCCGCCCGCGGACCGCCGCGACCTCGGCGCGGTGGCGCCGGAGCTGTCGCGCCGGCTCTACCACTGGCGCACCTCGGACAAGACCGACCAGACCTCGGTGGCGCTGGCCGAGGGCGTGCCCGAAGTGGTGCCGCGCTTCACCCGCCTGGCCGCCAACGACGATTCGCACGTGCTGATCTTCCTCGACGACACCTCGCTGGTGTCGCGCCGCGCCGAGGAGCTGACCCTGGCCTCGCTGGGCCGGCTGTCCGCCTCGATCGCGCACGAGATCCGCAACCCGCTGGCGGCGATCCGCTATTCCGCGCAGCTGCTGGCCGAATCCGAGGACCTGCCCGCCGCCGACCAGCGCATGGTCGAGATCATCAACAACCACTGCGGGCGGATGAACGACATCATCGAGAACATCCTGCAACTGTCGCGCCGCGACCGCTCGCGGCCGGAGGTGCTGGACCTGAACGCCTGGGCGCTGGCCTTCACCGACGAGTACAAGGAATCCAACGACATCGGCGCCGACTCGCTGCGCGCGATCGTGCAGCCGCGCACGGTCGAGGCGCTGGCCGATCCGCAGCACCTGCAGCAGGTGGTGTGGAACCTCGTGCAGAACGCGCTGCGCTACGGGCGCATGCCGGGCGAGTCGGCGCGGGTGATGGTGGTGGCGCGCCACGCCTCCGACTTCGGCCCGCCGGTGATCGAGGTGATCGACCGCGGTCCAGGCATCCCGCCGAAGGTCGCCGCGCAGATCTTCGAGCCGTTCTTCACCACCCACGAATACGGCACCGGGCTGGGCCTGTATCTCGCCAAGCAGATGTGCGAGGCCAACCAGGCCACGCTCGAGTACGTGCCGGTGGCCGGCGGCGGCAGTTGCTTCCGCATCACCCTGACCCCGCCGGCGAACGCGCCGGGCGCGCCGGCCTGACGCGCGCGCTTTGCCGCGCGGCCGGCGCGCGGTACCCTCGCCGGGCGTACGCGCCGAGCGCAGCGCCCGAACGCCCGCGTCCGTCCGCACCCCCTGAGTCCAGCCAAGATCCGCCCATGAGCAAGCAGACCGTCCTGGTCATCGACGATGAACGCGACATCCGCGAACTGCTGACCATCACCCTCGGCCGCATGGACCTCGACGTCGATGCGGCCAGCAACGTCAGCGAAGCCAAACGCATGCTCGGCGAGCGCAGCTACGGCCTGTGCTTCACCGACATGCGCCTGCCCGACGGCTCCGGCCAGGAGCTGATCGAGCTGATCGCGCGGCAGTACCCGGAGACGCCGGTGGCGATGATCACCGCCTACGGCAACGTCGACGCGGCGGTCAACGCGCTCAAGGCCGGCGCCTTCGACTTCGTCTCCAAGCCGGTCGACATCGGCATGCTGCGCCGGCTGGTGCAGACCGCGCTGAGGCTGTCCGAGGAACGCCGCGGCGGCGACGCCGCGGTGGTTGCCGCCGCCAGCGCGCGCCTGATCGGCGATTCGCCGGCGATGCAGCAGGTGCGCGGCACCATCGGCAAGCTGGCGCGCAGCCAGGCGCCGGTCTACATCAGCGGCGAATCCGGCGTCGGCAAGGAGCTGGTCGCGCGGCTGATCCACGAGCAGGGCCCGCGCGCCGGCGGGCCGTTCGTGCCGGTCAATTGCGGCGCGATCCCCTCCGAGCTGATGGAGAGCGAATTCTTCGGCCACAAGAAGGGCTCGTTCACCGGCGCGCATGCCGACAAGGAAGGCCTGTTCCAGGCCGCCAACGGCGGCACCCTGTTCCTCGACGAAGTCGCCGAGCTGCCGGTGCACATGCAGGTCAAGCTGCTGCGCGTGATCCAGGAGAAGGCGGTGCGCCCGATCGGCGGCCGCGGCGAAGTGCCGGTCGACGTGCGCATCCTCTCGGCCACGCACAAGGATCTCGCGCACCTGGTCGAGCAGGGCCACTTCCGCCAGGACCTGTTCTACCGCATCAACGTGATCGAGCTGCGCGTGCCGCCGCTGCGCGAGCGCCGCGAGGACGTGCCCAAGCTGGCCGGTCGCATCCTGCTGCGCCTGGCCGAGGAAAGCGGCGGCAGCGATCGGCCGACCCTGCGCCCGGCCGCGCTGCAGGCGCTGGTCGACTACGACTTTCCCGGCAACGTGCGCGAGCTCGAGAACATCCTCGAACGCGCGGTGGCGCTGTGCGAGAACGGCCAGATCGAGGTGGCCGACCTGATGCTGTCGACGCGCGGCCCGCGCGTGGCCGTCGGCACCGCCGACGAGGACGAGGACGATCCCGCCGAGATCCCGGCGGGCGAGATGCCGCTCGACGACTACATCTCCAACCTCGAGCGCGAGAAGATCATGAAGGCGCTGCAGGAAACCCGCTACAACAAGACCGCCGCGGCGAAGAAGCTCGGCATCACCTTCCGCGCGCTGCGCTACAAGTTGAAGAAGCTCGGCATCGATTGAGAGCGGGAGACGGGTAGCGCCTCTCCGTCATTGCAGCGCAAGCCGAGACGACGGGATCGGGTCGTCGCGGGGTCACAACGTCCGCTTACGCTCCACGCGTGCGCGCCATTTCTTCCCGTCTCCCGCAGCCGTACGCTGCCAGGAACGTTTTCAACCGCGCGAGACTGGCAAAAAAAAAGCAAAGCCCTCTGGAAAGAGGGCTTTGCGTCGATCTTGCTCAACAGTCTGCTGGAGGGGTTCTCTAGAACGGTATGTCGTCGTCCTCGAAACCGTCGCCGCCGCCGGACGGCGTCGGCGCGGACGGCGCCGGGGCGCGGCTGCCGCCCTGCGGGCGCGCCTGCTGCGGGCGCTCGCGATAGCCGCCGCCCTCGCCGCGCGAGGCGCCGCCTTCGCCGCCGGGGCCGCCGAGCAGCTGCATCTCGTTGGCGACGATCTCGGTGAAGAACTTTTCCTGGCCGTCGTTGCCGGTGAACTTGTCGGTGCGGATCGAGCCCTCGACGTACACTTGGCGACCCTTCTTCAGGTACTCGCCGGCGATCTCGGCGAGCTTGCCGAAGAACTTCACCCGGTGCCACTCGGTGCGTTCCTGGGTTTCGCCGCTCTGCTTGTCGCGCCACGACTCGGTGGTGGCGAGGCGGATGGTGGTGATGGCCGAGCCGGAGGCGGTATAGCGCGTTTCCGGATCCGCGCCGAGGTTGCCGATCAGGATGACCTTGTTGACGCCGCGTGCCATGGAACGCCCCTCGAATGCGCGTGTCGGGAATGGGCCGGGATCGTAGCATGCTACGCACGCGCCCGGACCGGACCCGCGCCGCGCCGGCGCGTAGGGCGGATCTGCCGGCGCGCGTCCGCCGGCGCCGCCCCGCGCAGCCTATAATCCGCGCTCCATTCGCCCCGGAGCCCGCATGAGCCTGCCCGCCGCCGACGCCGTCGAATCCCCGCGCGGTTTCGCCGCGGTGCGCGCGCTGGCCGGCGCCGACATGGCGCGGGTGGATGCGCTGATCCGTGCGCGGCTGGCCTCCGACGTGGTGCTGATCAACCAGATCGCCGAGCACATCGTCGGCGGCGGCGGCAAGCGCCTGCGGCCGATGCTGCACGTGCTGGCCGCGCGCGCCGCCGGCTACGAGGGCACGCAGCACGTCCAGCTTGCGGCGGTGATCGAGTTCATCCACACCGCCACGCTGCTGCACGACGACGTGGTCGACGGCTCCGACCTGCGCCGCGGGCGCAAGACCGCCAATGCGCTGTGGGGCAACGCGGCCAGCGTGCTGGTCGGCGACTTCCTCTATTCGCGCGCGTTCCAGCTGATGGTCGAGCTGGACCGCATGCGCGTGATGCGCATCCTCGCCGACACCACCAACGCGATCGCCGAGGGCGAGGTGCTGCAACTGCTCAACATCGGCAACCCGGACACCGACGAGGCCGCCTACCTGCGCGTGATCGAGCGCAAGACCGCCGTGCTGTTCGCCGCCGCCACCGAGCTGGGCGCGGTGCTGGCCGGCCTGCCGGAAGCGCAGGAGCAGGCGCTGCGCCATTACGGCATGGAGCTCGGCTACGCCTTCCAGATCGCCGACGACCTGCTCGACTACGTCTCCGACGCCGACACGCTGGGCAAGAACGTCGGCGACGACCTCGCCGAGGGCAAGCCGACCCTGCCGCTGATCTACGCGCTGCAGACCGCGCGTGCCGACGAGGCCGCCGCGCTGCGCCGCGCGATCGAGTCGGGCGGGCTGGAATCGCTGGACCGCATCGTCGCCGCGATCCGCGACTCCGGCGCGCTGGAGCGCACTCGCGCGCGCGCGCGACGGCACGCCGACGCGGCGCGCGCGGCGCTCGCCACGATCGCGCCCTCGCCATGGCGCGACGCGCTGGCCGCGCTGGCGGACCATGCGGTCGAGCGGACGTCCTGAGACGCCTGAGGGGTCGCCTGCACGCAGGCTCCTGCAAGCGGCGGGCCGGGGGTAGGAGCCTGCGTGCAGGCGACCGCGACGCGCTCAGGGCATGCCGGCGAACGCCTCGTCCAGCCAATCACGCATCAGCCGGTAGCTGCGCCGCGCCGCGCGCGCGTCGTAGCGGCAGCCGGGCGCGTGGTCGTCGACCTCGGTGAAGCAATGCACCGCGTTGCCGAGCACGACGAATTGCCAATCCGCGCCGCTGCCGCGCATCTCGTCCATGAAACTGTCGGCGTCGGGCATGGTGCCCTTGTCGTCGGCGCCGTTCATGACGAGCACGTGCGCCTTGATGTTCTTCGCCAGCGCCGGATCGTCGGTGCCGAGGCCGCCGTGGAAGCTGACCACCGCGGCGACGTCGGCGCCGCTGCGCGCGAGGTCCAGCACCGCCGAGCCGCCGAAGCAGAAGCCGATCGCGGCGAGGCGCGTCGCGTCGACCGGCGCGCTCGCGGCCTGCGCACGCAGCACCTCCAGCGCCCTGTCGACGCGCTTGCGCATCAGCGCGCGGTCGGCATACAGCGGCTTGACCGCCTGCGCAGCCTCGTCGTTGCTCTTCGGCCGCACCTGCTCGCCGTACATGTCGGCGAGCAGGATCACGTAGTCGCGGCCCGCGATGCCCTTGGCCTTGGCCACCGCGCCGTCGTTGACGCCGCGCCAGTTCGGCACCATCAGCAGGCCGGGGCGTTTCGCGGCGACCGCGTCGTCGTACACCAGTACGCCGCGGAACGCGGTGCCGTCGAGCGTGTAGGCGACCGGCTTGGCGACCATCGCCGCCTGCGCCGCTCCGGCGGCGCCGAGGGCCAGCAGGGCTAACATCGCAATCGTCTTGCGCATGGCGGTGCCTCCTCGGGAAGTCGCAGAAGCTTAGCCCGCACCTTCCGGCGGCGGTAGATGGCGTTGCTAGACTGTCGGCTCACTGCCAGGAGACAACCGATGCGCCCAGCTTTCGCCGCCGCCATGCTCGCCACCGCCGGTTTCGTCCTCAGCGCGGGCGTGACGGCCGCGGTCAAACCGGAAACCGCGATCCACTACCGCCAGGGCGTCTATCACGCCATCGCGTGGAACTTCGCGCCGATGAACGCGATGGTGCGCGGCAAGCAGCCGTGGGACCAGGCCGACTTCGCCCGGCGCGCCGCACGCGTCGCGTTCTACAGCCAGCAACTGCTGGAAGGCTTCCCGCCCGGTTCCGACGCCGGTGCCAAGACCGACGCCAAACCGGCGATCTGGCAGAACACCGCCGACTTCAAGGCGAAGATGCAGGCCTTCCAGGACGCCTCGGCCGATCTCGCCAAGGCGGCCGCCGGCAGCGACGTCGAGGCGAGCAAGCAGGCGTTCGCCAAGACGGCGGAAGCCTGCAAGAGCTGCCACGAGAAGTACCGGGCGGAGGACTGAGGCGGGGCCGGGAGACGGGAGACGGGAGACGGGAGACGGGGGGCGCGCAGCGCCCCGCCCGTCATGCCGGCTTGTGCCGGAATGACGCGGTGGGAGTTTTGCGCGACCACGACGACCACGCATGCTCACCGCTGCGCGCCATCCTTTCCGCCTCCCGCTACCCGGCCCTCCGCTTCATACCCCCGCCGCATGCTCGGCCAGGCGGCGCTTCAGCGGCGTCAGGCGGTCGAGCAGGCGCACGCCCAGCCCGCGCAGCGCGACCAACGGTTCGGCCTGCCAAGCGAACACGCGCGCCAGCACGTCGAACGACAGTGCGTCCAGCGTGTCGGCGCTGCGTCGCCGGCGCGCGTAGCGGCGCAGCACATGGACCGCGCCGATATCGCCGCCGGCATCGCGCGCGGCGAGCAGCGTGTCGCGCAGCTCGGTCACGTCGCGCAGGCCGAGGTTGACGCCCTGTCCGGCCAGCGGATGCACCGCGTGCGCGGCGTCGCCGAGCAGGACGAAGCGTTCGGCGTCGTAGCGCTCGGCCAGCTTGAGGTGCAGCGGAAACGCCGCGCGCGGCGTGGTGGCGACGACGCGCCCCAGGCGGAAATCGCCGGCGAGGCCGACCTCGGCGCAGAACGCCGCATCGTCCAGTGCCAGCACGCGCGCGGCTTCGGCGTCCGGCAGCGACCACACGATCGAGCAACGTCCGTCCGCCAGCGGCAGCAACGCGATCGGGCCGCCGGGCAGGAAACGTTGCCAGGCAGTGTGCTCGTGCGGCCGCTCCGTCGTGACGTGCGCGACCACCGCGCGCTGGCCGTAGTCGCGGCCGCGCGTGGCGATGCCGGCGCGCCCGCGCAGCGGCGACTGCGCGCCGTCGGCGGCGACCAGCAGGCGCGCGGACAGCGCGCTGCCGTCGGCCAGTTCCAGCGCCGCGCGCTCCTCGCGCGCGGCGAAGTCGCGCACCTCGGCGGGGCACAGCCGGCGCACGCCGGCCGCATCCAGCGCCTGCCACAGGCGGTCCTGCACCAGCCGGTTCTCGACGATCCAGCCGAGCGCGTCGCGGCCCTGCTGCGCGGCGTCGAAGTCCAGCGCCGCGCCGTTTTCGGCGTCCCACACGTGCACGTGCCGGTACGGCGACACGCGCGCGGCGGCGATCGCCTCCCACACGCCGAGATCGCGCAGCAGCGTCGCCGACGACGGCGCCAGTGCGACCACGCGCAGGTCCACCTCGTCCTCGCTCCGCCACGGCGCCGGCGCACGCGCCTCGATCAGGCATGTGTCGAAGCCGGCGCGCGCCAGCGCCAGCGCGCAGGCGGCGCCGACCATGCCGCCGCCGACCACGGCGGCGTCGGGGATCGCGCGGCGGCTCATCCGGCGGGCTCCAGCACGGCGCGCGGCGGCGTGCCGCGGAAACCCATGCCGCGCCGCGCCAGCGCGCGCTTCAGCGGCGGCACGCGGTCGCAGGCGATCAGCGCCAGCGAGCGCAGCGGCGCCAGCGCGGGCTCGGCCAGGCAGGCCAGGCCGACCAGACCGTGGCTCATCGCCATGGTGCCTTCGCGGTCCGCTGCGCGGCGCGCGGCGTATTCGCGCAGCAGCGCGGCGGCGCCGGGATCGGCGGCGTCCGCGGCCAGCTCGGCCAGGGTCAGCGCGTCGCGCAGGCCGAGGTTGAATCCCTGCGCGCCGATCGGGTGGATCGTCTGCGCGGCGTTGCCGACCAGCACCGCGCGCGGCGCGGTCAGCGCAGCCGCGGCGACGCGGCGGATGCGGTAGGGGTGGCGCTTGCCGGGCCGCGCGAGGCGCCCCAGCCGCCAGCCGAAGCGCGCCTGCGCCAGCGCGAGGAAGGCGTCGTCGTCCAGCGCGGCGACGCGCTCGCCGTCGGCGGCGGGCACGGTCAGCACCAGCCCGGCGCGGCCGTGTCCCAGCGGCAGCAGCGCCACCGGACCCGCGTCGCCGAAGCGCTCGAAGGCGCAGCCGTCGGGCTCGCGTTCGGGCGTCAGCGTGGCGACGAACAGCGTCTGCGCGTAATCGTGCACTTCGGCGCCGATGCCGAGCCGCGCGCGCACGAACGACTCGGTGCCGTCGGCGCCGACCAGCAGGCGCGCGACGATCTCGCGCTCGCCGTCGGCGCCGCGCACGACCGCGCGCCAGCCGTCGGCGTGCGGTGCGAGTTCGACCAGCGACGCGGGCGCACAGCGCGTCAGCCGCGTGCAGGCCGAGAGGCGCGCCAGCAGCGCGCGGCCGAGTTCGCGCGCCGGCAGGGTCCAGCCCAGCGCGTCCACGCCGAACTCGGCGGCGGCCAGACGCGTCGCGCCGAACTCGCCGGCGCGGCTGACGTGCACGCGGCGGATCGGCGTCGCCTGCGCCTCGGCGTGCGCCCACACGCCGAGCGCGCGCAGACCGTTGCCGCTGGCGCGCGCGAGCGCCAGGTTGCGCTCGTCGTAGCTCGGCTGCGCGTCCGCGCGCGGCGCCGCGGCCTCGACCAGCACGGCGTCGCGGCCGGCGGCGTCCAGCGCGATGGCCAGGCTGGCGCCGACCAGGCCGCCGCCGACGATCAGGATTTCGGTGCGTTCGGGCATGCCGGCATGATACGTGCCGACGCTAAGATGGCGCCATGACGCGGAGCAGACGATGGAGCTGATCCTGGTGCGCCATGGTGGCGCCGACGCGCCCACCGGCGTGTGCGTCGGCCAGTCCGATCCGCCGCTGGCGGTGGCCGGTTTCACCGCCGTGCAGCGGCTCGCCGCGGGCTGGACCGCGCCGCCGCCGCGCTTCCTGTTCAGCTCCGACCTCAAGCGCGCGCAGCAGAGCGCGCAGGTGCTGGCCGCGCGCTTCGCGCTGGAGCCGCTGGCCGACCCGCGCCTGCGCGAGGCCGACTTCGGCGAGTGGGAAGGCCAGCGCTGGGAGGCGGTGATCGCGCGCGACGCGGCGCGCTACCGGCACTGGACCGAGAACTGGGTGATCCAGCCGGCGCCCGGCGGCGAGAGCTTCGCCGACGTGGTGCGCCGCACCGGCGCCTGGCTGTCCGCGCTGCTGGCGACCACGCGCGAAGGCGACTGCGTGCTCGCGGTCGCCCATCAGGGCTCGATCCGCGCGCTGCTGTGCCACGCGCTCGGCCTGCCGCCGTCGCGCGCGCCGGCGCTGCGCGTCGATCCGGCGCACGCGGTGCGCATCGCCTGCCGCAGCGGACAGTTTGAAGTATGCTATTCGAACGTTCCGCGCTTTCAGTGGGAGTAGAGACGCCGTCATGGAATCCGCCGCTCCGGCCCGCACCTTCACGCCCCGCACCCTGGTCCTGACCGGCATGATCGCCTTCGCGGTCGGCGTGCGCCTGCTGATCCACTTCGTGCCCGGCGTGCTGCCGTGGCACTTCACGCCGGTCGAGGCGATCGCGCTGTTCGGCGGCGCCTACTTCACCGACCGGCGCCTGGCGTTGCTGGTGCCGCTGGCGGCCATGCTGGTTGCCGACCTGGTCATCGGCACCTACGCGCTGATGCCGGTGATCTATGCCTGCATCGCCGCCAGCACGCTGCTCGGCTTCGGCCTGCGCGGCCGCGTGACGACGCTGCGCGTGGCCGGCTACGGCGTGCTCGGCTCGGTGCTGTTCTTCGCGGTCACCAACTTCGCCGAGTGGGCGGTCGGCGGCACCGAGTTCTGCCGCGCCGGCCTGCTGCCCTGCTACGTCGCCGCGCTGCCGTTCTTCAAGACCTGGCTGGCCGGCACCCTAGTGTGGAGCGGCGTGCTGTTCGGCGGTTTCGCCCTGCTCAGCCGCAGCGTCCCGGCGCTGGCGCCGCAGCCGGCGCACGCCTGACCGGCGGCCTCGACGCCCGCGCGCGGCGCGGGCTCGGGCATCCCCTGCCGCACGCAACGCGCCGCGTTCCCCCCGCGGCCGCATGCGCGGGCATGTTGCAGCGCGCGCTGCGCGGCCGCCGGCGCGGGGTTTACCATGAAGGCTCCCTCTTCACCGCGGAGTGCACCGTGGGCAACCGCCTCTCCAGGATCTATACCCGCACCGGCGACGACGGCAGCACGGGACTCGGCGACGGTTCGCGCGTAACCAAAGACTCGGCGCGCGTCAGCGCCTACGGCACGGTCGACGAGCTGAACTGCACCATCGGCATGGTGCTGGCGGCGGACGGCGTGTCCGCCGATGTTCGCGAAGTGCTCACCCAGGTGCAGCACGACCTGTTCGACCTCGGCGGCGAGCTGTGCATCCCCGGCATGGCGATGATCGAGGACAAGGACATCGAGCGGCTGGAAAGCACGCTCGACCGCCTCAATGCGGACCTGCCGGCGCTGAAGGAATTCATCCTGCCCGGCGGCGGCATGGCGGCGGCCTGCTGCCAGTTGGCGCGCACCGTGTGCCGGCGCGCCGAGCGCGCGGCGGTGACGCTGGCGCGCGGCGAGACGATCCGCCCGCAGGCGCTGCGCTACCTCAACCGCCTGTCCGACCTGCTGTTCGTGGTGTCCCGCGTGCTGGCCCGCGCCAGCGGCCACGGCGAAGTGCTGTGGCAGCACGAGCGGCGCCGCAAGGGAACATCGCCATGAGCGCAAAAGCCTACTTCGTCACCAGCAGCGCGGCATTCGCGCTGCTCGCGCTGGGACACGCGTGGCGACTGCTGCAGGGCTGGAGCCTGCACCTGGGGCCGCTGTCGATCCCGACGTGGGCCTCGTGGATCGTCCTGCTGGCCGGCGCCACGCTGGGCGGATGGGGACTGATGCTGTACCGCCGCACCGCTGCGTGACGCTGCGCCTCTACACCCACGCCGCCTGCCTCGGCCACCACGCCGGCCCGGGGCATCCGGAGGCGCCGGCGCGCCTGGAAGCGGTGCTGCAGGCCCTGGACCACGACCGCTTCGTTGCGCTCGACCGCGTCGAGGCGCCCGCGGCGACCCGCGAACAGCTGCTGCGCGTGCACGCGGCGGAGCACCTCGCACGGGTGTTCGGCGCGGCGCCGCAGCAGGGCTTCAGCCGCCTCGATCCGGACACCGCGATGTCGCCGGGCTCGCTGGAGGCCGCGCTGCGCGCCGCCGGCGCCTGCTGCGCGGCGGTGGACGCGGTGCTGGCGGGCGAGGCCCGCCGCGCGTTCTGCGCGGTGCGCCCGCCCGGCCACCACGCCACCCGCGACGCGGCGATGGGTTTCTGCCTGTTCAACAACGTCGCCGCGGCCGCGGCGCACGCGCTGGACGCGCACGGGCTGAAGCGCGTCGCGGTGGTCGACTTCGACGTGCACCACGGCAACGGCACCCAGGCGATCTTCTGGGACGAGCCGCGCGTGCTGTACGTCTCCAGCCACCAGATGCCGCTGTACCCCGGCACCGGCGCGATCAACGAGCACGGCGCCGGCAACATCGTCAATGCGCCGCTGCCGCCGGGCAGCGGCTCGGCGCAGTTCCGCGAGGTCTGGGAACACGCCCTGCTGCCGCGCCTGTTCGCATTCCGCCCGCAACTGGTGCTGGTCTCGGCCGGCTTCGACGCGCACCGGCTCGACCCGCTGGCCAACCTCGACGTCGAGACCGAAGACTTCGCCTGGATCACGCGCCGGCTGGTCGACCTGGCCGAGGCGCACGCCGGCGGGCGGCTGGTGTCCAGCCTCGAGGGCGGCTACAGCCTGACCGCCCTGCGCGCGGCCTGCGCCGCCCACGTCGGCGCGCTGCTGGACTGAACCGCGACGGCGGCGATTTGCCGCCGGACCGCGCTTTCAGGCATCTTACGCCCCTTCGCATCCTGGACGATCGGCCCCGTGCAGCGTCGCACACGTCCCTTGCCGCAACGGCGGCTTCTCGCACTCGCCACCACCCTCGCCCTGTACGGCGCCGCCGGCGCGGCGCAGGCCGGCGACGTCTGTCCGCTCGGCGCATTCACCTGTCCGAAGGCGCCGGTCAGCTACGCGCTGTGCAAGCCGAACGCGCTGCTCGACTTCTACGAGCCGGGCCTGCCGCAGGATCCGCAGCTGCGCGAGCAGACGCCGGCGGACATCGACGCCGCGCGGCTGCAGAGCCCGGACAGCAACGTATTCCACCTCAGCGGCGACGTGCGCATGCAGCGCGCCGACCAGTTGCTGCGCAGCGAGCGCCTCGACTACACGCGCGACAGCACGGCCTACAGCGCCAGCGGCGACGTGCGCTACCAGGACCACGGCCTGCTGTTCTCCGCGGCCGCGATGCAGGGCACCACGACGCCCAACCGCGCACGCGCCGACGACGTGCGCTACCAGTTGCTGCAGTCGCACGGCAACGGCGTCGCGCGCAGCGCCGAGCTGGAGGACCAGGAGCACAGCCGCTACCGGGACGTCACCTATTCGACCTGCGACCCGGGCGCGCGCCAGTGGGAGATGCACGCCGGCTCGCTCAGCATCGACCGCGCCACCGGCGTGGGCCGCGCGCGCAACGTCAGCATGTGGTACGGCGGGGTGCCGTTCTTCTACTTCCCGTACCTGCGCTTCCCGGTCGACGACCGCCGCCAGACCGGCTTCCTGTACCCGTCGCTGGTGAACTCGAACAACGCCGGGTTCAGCATCACCCTACCGTTCTACCTCAATCTGGCGCCCAACTACGACGCCACGCTCTATCCGCGCAGCTACTCCGCGCGCGGCTACATGCTCGGCGGCGAGTTCCGCTACCTGACCGAATCCAGCAAGGGCCAGCTCGATTTCGCCTGGCTGCCGGACGACCGCGAAGCGAACCGCGATCGCGGCTCGCTGGTGTTCCGCAACACCACCGCGGTGGCGCCGGGCTGGAGCTTCAACACCAACGTCAACCGCGTGTCCGACGCGCGCTACTTCGAGGATTTCGGCAACAGCCTGGTCGTCGCCGCGACCTCGGTACTCGGTTCCAGCGCCTACCTCAACGGTTCCGGCGACTGGTGGTCGGCGGGCCTCGGCGTCGACGCCTACCAGTTGACCGATCCCACCCTGTCGGTGCGCAGCGAGCCCTACAAGCGCCTGCCGCGCCTGTTCCTCAACGCCGAGAACGGCGTGTTCGGCGAGGACAGCGGGCTGCGCTGGGGCGTGCAGAGCGAAGCGGTGGCGTTCCGCAAGCCGGACGCGCTGGAGGGCGACCGCTTCGACCTGTTCCCCTACCTGACCTGGCCGTTCGAGGGCGCCGCCTGGTTCGTGCGGCCGCAGGTCGGCTACCGCTACACCACGTACGACCTCGACCGCGGCGCCGACAGCAGCCCGCACCGCGGCGTGCCGATCGCCGACGTCGACGCCGGCCTGGTGTTCGAGCGCGACGCCAACCTGTTCGGCGACAGCTACACGCAGACGCTGGAACCGCGCCTCTATTACCTGCGCGTGCCCTACCGCAACCAGGACAACCTGCCGCTCTTCGATTCGCGCCTGCTGACCTTCGACTACTGGCAGTTGTTCAGCACCAACCGCTTCGCCGGCGCCGACCGCCAGGGCGACGCCAACGACCTCACCGTGGCGCTGACCACGCGCCTGCTCGACGACGGCGGCGTCGAGCGGCTGTCGGCGAGCCTCGGCCGCATCTACTACTTCGACCCGCAGCGCGTGCAGCTGCCGGGCCATCCCGACACCGATTTCGCCGGTTCCAACTACGTCGCCCAGTTCACCCTGCAACTGAGCGACCGCTGGCGCATGACGGCCTCGCAGCAGTGGAACCCGAACACCAACATGACCGACGTCTCCACCGTCGGCTTCCAGCGGCGCATCGCCGACGACGGCATCCTGAACTTCGCCTACCGCTACCGGCGCAACCTGCTGGAACAATACGACGTGTCCGCGGTCCTTCCGGTCAACGAGCGCTGGAGCCTGGTCAGCCGCTGGAACTACTCGGTGCGCGACCATCGCACCCTCGAGGCCTTCGCCGGCGTGCAGTACGACAGTTGCTGCGTGGCGGTGCGCCTGCTGCAGCGCCACTACGTGCACAACTTCCAGGGCGAGAGCACCAATGCCACTTATTTCGAGATCGAATTCAAGGGCATCGGCAACGTCGGCCAGCAGACGGGGACCTTCCTGCGCCGTGCTATCCTTGGCTATCAAGGCTACGACTGATCGTGCCGCGTCCCGCGCGGCCTGAGGCCACCCACGCATGAAACGCATCGCCGCCCTCTTCCTGCTGGCGCTGGCCGGCAGCGTCGCGCCCCAGGTGCGCGCGCAGTTGCTGCAGCCCACGCAGGCGCAGCCGCTCGACCGCATCGCCGCCGTGGTCAACGACGACGTGATCCTGCAGAGCCAGCTCGAGCAGGCCGTGCAGAACATCCAGCGCCAGTACGCCAACCGGCCGCAGCAGTTGCCGCCGCAGGACATCCTGCAGCGCCAGGTGCTGGAGCGCCTGATCCTCGAGCGCCTGCAGGTGCAGAAAGCCAACGACCAGGGCGTGCGCGTCGCCGACCAGGAGGTCGACAACGCGATCGCCAACGTCGCGCGGCAGAACAACCTGAGCCTGCCGCAATTGCGCCAGGCGCTGGCCCAGCAGGGCTACGACTACGCGCAGTACCGCAGCCAGTTACGCGACCAGATCATGGTGCAGCGCCTGCGCGAGAAGGTGCTGCAGGGCGCGGCGCAGGCCAGCGATACCGAGATCGACAACCTGCTGTCCAGCCCCGGCTTCAAGAGCGGCGAGGTGCACCTCGCGCACATCGTGGTCGGCGTGCCGCAGGGCGCCAGCGCCGACGACATCGCCAAGGCGCAGGCCAAGGTCGAGCAGCTGCAGGCCGACCTCAAGGGCGGCATGGACTTCTCCGCCGCCGCGATCCGCTATTCCGACGCGCCGGACGCGCTGGAAGGCGGCGACCTCGGCTGGCGCCGCTACGACGAGGTGCCCAGCGCGTTCGTCAACATGGTCGCCGGCATGCAGCCCGGCCAGATCACCGACGCGCTGCGCGGCCCCGGCGGCTTCCAGATCCTCAAGCTGGTCGACAAGCGCGACGCCGCCGCCAAGCAGATGGTCACCGAGTACCACGCGCGCCACATCATGGTGCGCACCTCGGAGCTGGTCAGCCCGCAGCAGGCCGAACAGAAGGCCAGCGACCTGTACCAGCGCATCGTCGACAAGCACGAGGACTTCGCCAAGCTGGCCAAGGAAGATTCCGACGACACCAGCAGCGCCAACCTCGGCGGCGACCTCGGCTGGTTCCAGCAGAACGCGTACGGCACCGCGATCGGCCAGGTGCTGGCCGGGCTGAAGGACGGCGAAGTGTCGAAGCCGTTCCAGATCGAGGACGCCTGGCATGTGGTGCAGCGCCTCGGCACGCGCGAAGTCGACCGCAGCCGCGAGATGCAGCGCGAGCAGGCGCAGCAGGCGATCCAGAACCGCAAGGCCGAGGAGGTCTACGACGACTTCCTGCGCGGCATCCGCGCCGACGCCTTCGTCGACATCCGCCTCGGCCAGGGCGCCGCCGCGGGCGCCAACACGCCGTGACCGCGGTGCCCGCGCTGCCGCGCCTCGCCGTCACGCCCGGCGAGCCGGCGGGCGTCGGGCCGGAACTGGTCGCGCGCCTCGCCGCGACGCCGATCGCCGCGGACCTCGTCGTTATTGCCGATCCCGATCTCATGGCGCGTGCCGCGCGCGCCGCCGGCGTGGCGCTGCGCATCGAGCCGTACGATCCCGAGCGCCGCGTCGCGCTGCGCGCGCCCGGAACGCTGCGCGTGCTCGCCACGCCGCTGCGCGCGCCGGAACAGCCCGGCAAACCGGATCCGCGCAACGCCTTCTACGTGCTGAACACGCTGGCGCGCGCCGCCGACGGCTGCCTCGCCGGCGAATTCGACGCGCTGGTCACCGGCCCGGTGCAGAAGTCCTCGATCGCCGACACCGGCGAGCCGTTCAGCGGCCACACCGAATTCTTCGCCGAACGCGCCGGCGCGGACGTGGTGATGATGCTGGCCAGCGACACGCTGCGCGTGGCGCTCGCCACCACCCACCTGCCGCTGGCCGAGGTGCCGGCGGCGATCACCCGCGAGCGCATCGAACGCACGCTGCGCATCGTCGCGCGCGAGCTCACCGCCAAGTTCGGCATCGCGCGGCCGCGCATCGCCGTGCTCGGCCTCAACCCGCACGCCGGCGAGGGCGGCCATCTCGGCCGCGAGGAGATCGACACGATCGTGCCGGCCATGGACACGCTGCGCGCCGAGGGCCTCGACCTGCTCGGCCCGCTGCCCGCCGACACCGCGTTCGTGCCGGCGATGCGCGCGCGCTATGACGCGGTGCTGGCGATGTACCACGACCAGGCGCTGCCGGTGCTGAAGAGCGAGGCGTTCGACCGCACCGTCAACCTCACCCTCGGCCTGCCGTTCGTGCGCACTTCGGTCGACCACGGCACCGCGCTGGAACTCGCCGGCACGGGCCGCGCCGATCCGGCCAGCCTGGTGGCTGCCGCCGGCATGGCGCTGGACCTTGCCGGAAGAAAAGCGGGACGGGGAACGCGAGACGAATAAGGCTGCACCGCCATTCGCCCCGCGCACCCGCCCGGTTCCCCATGCCTCCCCATCCGTTGCTCGCCCCATGAGCGCCCGCCCCAAGAAAAGCTTCGGCCAGCACTTCCTGCACGAGCGCGGCTACATCGAGCGCATCGTCGCGGCGATTGCGCCGAAACCGGGCGACCGCGTGGTCGAGATCGGCCCCGGCGAAGGCGCGCTGACCCTGCCGCTGCTGGACGCGGCCGGCACGCTGACCGCGATCGAGCTGGATACCGACCTGATCCCGCAACTCGAGGCGCGCGCGCGCGATCGCGGCGCGCTGACGATCGTCCACGCCGACGTGCTCACGGTCGACTTCACCGCGCTGGCCGCGGGCGGCAAGCTGCGCCTCGCCGGCAACCTGCCCTACTACATCTCCAGCCCGATCCTGTTCCACTGCCTCGCGCACGCGGATGCGATCGCCGACATGCACTTCATGCTGCAGAAGGAAGTGGTCGAGCGCATGGCCGCCGCGCCGGGCAGCAAGACCTACGGCCGGCTCAGCGTGATGCTGCAGCTCGCCTGCCGGGTCGAGCCGCTGTTCCGCGTGCCGCCGGGCGCGTTCCGCCCGCCGCCGAAGGTGGACTCGGCGGTGGTGCGCCTGGTGCCGCTGCCGCCGGCCGAACGCCCCGACGCCGATCCGCAGCGCCTCGCCGCGATCGTCAAGGCCGCCTTCGGCCAGCGCCGCAAGACGCTGGGCAACGCGCTGAAGGGCGTGCTCGACGAGGCGGCGATCCGCGCCGCCGGCGTCGATCCGCGCGCACGCGCCGAGACGCTCGCACCCGCCGACTTCGTGCGGCTGGCGCAAACGCCCGCGCCGTGACGCGGGCTTGCCCGCCGCGACGGCGCTGGCCGACAATCGACGCATGAGCGCCCCGCAACCGCCTTACGCAATCGACGTCGCGGTCGAAACCCGCTTCGTGGCCGAGCAGTCGCAGCCGGCCGCGAACCGCTTCGTGTTCGCCTACACCATCACCATCCGCAACAGCGGCAGCGTGCCTGCACGGCTGCTGTCGCGGCACTGGGTGATCACCGACGCCAACGGCAAGACCGAGGAGGTGCGCGGCGACGGCGTGGTCGGCGAGCAGCCGTGGCTGCGCCCCGGCGACGATTTCCGCTACACCTCGGGCGCGGTGCTGGAAACGGCGATCGGCACCATGCGCGGCAGCTACCAGATGCTGGCCGACGACGGCTCGCGCTTCGAGGCGCCGATCCCGCAGTTCACGCTCTCGATCCCGCGGACCCTGCACTGATGGCCGTCTGGGCGATCGGCGACGTGCAAGGCTGCTACCCCGAGTTGCAGCGCCTGCTGGACAAGCTGCGCTTCGATCCGGCGCAGGATGCGCTGTGGTTCTGCGGCGACCTGGTCAACCGCGGCGGCGAGTCGCTGGAAGTGCTGCGGCTCGCGCACTCGCTGCGCGAACGCTGCACGATCACGCTGGGCAATCACGACCTCAGCCTGCTCGCGGTCGCGGAACGCAAGCGCGAGGCGCAGGCCAAGACCAACCCCGACCTGCGCCGCGTCCTGTTCGCCGACGACCGCGACGTGCTGCTCGATTGGCTGCGCGTGCAGAAGCTGCTGCACCACGACGCCGCGCTCGGCTGGACCATGGTCCACGCCGGCCTGGCACCGTCATGGACGCTGGAGCAGGCGCAAAGCGTCGCGCGCGAGGTCGAGCAGGCGCTGTCCGGCCCGCAGTACCGCCGGCTGCTGAAGCAGATGTTCGGCGACCGGCCGGCCGCCTGGAATCCGCGGCTGCAGGGCCTCGACCGCCTGCGCGCCTCGATCAACGTGCTGACGCGCATGCGCTACTGCGACGTGCGCGGCCGCATCGCCTTCGAGGAGAAAGGCGCGCCCGGCACGCAGAAACCGGGACTCTACCCCTGGTACGAAGTGCCCGGCATGGCGCGCCGCGATACGCGCATCATCTGCGGCCACTGGTCGGCGCTCGGCCGCTTCGCCGGCCTCGGCATCCACGCGATCGACACCGGCTGCGTGTGGGGCGGCACGCTCACCGCGCTGCGCCTCGACACGCCCGACCCGCTCTACGTCGCCGTCGCCGCCGAGCCGCAGCGCCGGCGCACGCCCGGCAGCGAGGAGTAGGCCGGCTCGGCCGTCGCTTTCCGGCCCAGGCGGGCGCGCCCTGCAACCGTCGCAGTGCGGTGCAACGCGAGCGTCCGTCGCCATGAAGCAGCCGCGACGCGCCCTTTTTGGCCACCCTGGCCAGCTCCCATTCCGATCGCGTCGCTCCGCGCCGACGGTCGCCGCACGGCGCCATTGATCTCGCGCAAGATGTGCCGCCCGCGCGGCGTCCAGATAGAAACCGCGACACCGCCGATGTCCCCCGCGACCGCGGCGGGCTGATCGAGGAGTACGCCATGATGAAGCCCGGCGCCTTGGGATTCCTGCTGATGCTGTTGGTGCTGCTGCCCGGCCTCGCGCAGGCGCAGCGCGTGTATGCCTCGGTCAGCGTGCATCTGCGCGCAGGTCCCGCGCCTGACTATCCGGTCGTCGCCATCGTGCCCGCCGGTGTCGCCATCTCGGTGCAAGGCTGCCTCGGCGACTACACCTGGTGCGACGTCGTCATCGGGCCCGACCGCGGCTGGATGTATGCCGCCTACATCATGTATCCGTACTACGGCCGCGACGTGCCCGTGATCTACTACGGTCCGCGGATCGGCATCAGCGTGGTCGGCTTCGTCCTGCCGGACTACTGGCGCGCGCACTACCGCACCCGCTACTTCTACCGCGACCGCGACCGCTGGGAATACCGCTACCGCACCCGCCGCGTGGGCCCGCCGTCGCACGGACCGCGCGAGCAGCATCCGCCGCGGCCCCGGCAACACGGCCCGGGATACCAGCGCACGCGGCCGGCCGGACAAGGCGGGCAACAGCCGCCCAGGAAGCCGAAGAAGGGCGGACCGGGCGGGCCACCACTGCGGCAGGACGAAGGATTGCACCCGGATTCGCGTGGCGCGGCTCAGCGGGGGCAGGTCACCGCGTCAACAAGTCGCCAGCGGTTCCACTTCCGAAGTGCCTGCTTGACGGCGGAGCTTGCAGGTGCAACCCGCAGTCGGGATCACGCTGCGGAGCAGCAGAGCCAGACACCGGCAAGGCGGCGGTAATAGCTGCGCAAAGGAAAAGGCGGCCGCGGGGCCGCCTTCCTCTATCTACCGGGTGAATCGACCGATCTCAAGCCAGCCGGCCGTGGCACTGCTTGTATTTCTTGCCGGAGCCGCAGGGGCAGGGATCGTTGCGGCCGACCTTGGGGCCTTCGCGCATCACCGGCGTATGCGCGGCGGCGGCGACGGCGGATTCGCCCGCCGACGCCTGCGCGGCGGCGGCCGGTTCGGCGGCGAAGCCGCTGGCCTCGGCGTGCTGGAACTCCAGCGGCGCGCGCTCGCTCTGGCGGCGCTGCTGCTCCTCCAGCGCCTGCACCTCTTCCTCGCTGCGCACGCGGATGCGCGCCAGGATCTGCGTGGTCTCGCGCTTGATGCGGTCGAGCATGGCGGAGAACATCTCGAACGCTTCGGTCTTGAACACCTGCTTGGGCTGCTGCTGCGCGTAGCCGCGCAGGTAGATGCCCTGACGCAGGTAGTCCATGCTGGCGAGGTGCTCCTTCCATGCGTTGTCGAGCACGGAAAGCATCACGTGCCGCTCGAGCGCGCGCATCACCTCGCTGCCGACCGCAGCTTCCTTGTCGCGGAACAGCCGCTCGGCGGCTTCCAGCACGTGCGCGTGAACCGCTTCCGCGTCGACGTCGGCCTGCTGCTCGACCCAACGCTGCAGGTCGAGCTGGAGGCCGTAGTCGGCGTCGAGCGCCTTCTCCAGGCCCGGCAGGTCCCACTGCTCGTCGATGCTCTGCGCCGGCACGTACCGCTGCACCATCTCCTCGAACACGTCGCGGCGGATGTCGGCCACGGTGTCGGCGACGTTCTCGCTGTCGAGCAGCTCGTTGCGCTGCTCGTAGATCACCTTGCGCTGGTCGTTGGCGGTGTCGTCGAACTCGAGCAGGTGCTTGCGGATGTCGAAGTTGTGCTGCTCGACCTTGCGCTGCGCCTTCTCGATCTGCCGGCTGACCATGCGGTCCTCCAGCGCGTCGTCCTCCTTCATGCCGAACGCACGCATCCAGCGGCCGACCCAGTCGCCGGCGAAGATGCGCATCAGGTTGTCTTCGAGGCTCAGGTAGAAGCGCGAGGAACCCGGGTCGCCCTGGCGGCCGGAGCGGCCGCGCAACTGGTTGTCGATGCGCCGCGACTCGTGCCGCTCGGTGCCGACGATGTGCAGGCCGCCGGCGGCCAGCACCTGCTCGTGGCGCCGCTGCCAGTCGGCGCGCACGCTCGCGCGCTCGGACTCGCCGACCTCCGCGGGCAACTCGGCGAGCTCGACCTCCAGGCTGCCGCCGAGCACGATGTCGGTGCCGCGGCCGGCCATGTTGGTGGCGATCGTGACCGCGTTCGGCTGCCCGGCCTGGGCGACGATGTTCGCCTCGCGCTCGTGCTGCTTGGCGTTCAGCACCTGGTGCGGGACGCCGGCCTGCTGCAGGTGCTGCGAAAGCAGCTCGGAGGTCTCGATCGACGTGGTGCCGACCAGCACCGGCTGGCCGCGCCCGTGGCAGTCGCGGATGTCCTCCAGCACCGCCTTGAACTTGGCCTTCTGGGTCAGGAACACCAGGTCGGCGTGGTCCTTGCGCACCATCGGCCGGTGAGTCGGGATCACCACCACCTCGAGGCCGTAGATCTGCTGGAACTCGTAGGCTTCCGTGTCCGCCGTGCCGGTCATGCCGGACAGCTTCTTGTACATGCGGAACAGGTTCTGGAAGGTGATCGTCGCCAGCGTCTGGTTCTCGCGCTGGATCGGCACGCCTTCCTTCGCCTCCACCGCCTGGTGCAGGCCGTCCGACCAGCGCCGGCCCGGCAGGGTGCGGCCGGTGAACTCATCGACGATGATCACCTCGCCGTCGCGCACGATGTAGTCGACGTCGCGGTGGTACAACGCGTGCGCGCGCAGGCCGGCGTTGAGGTGGTGCACGACCGCCAGGTTCCCGGCGTCGTACAGGCTGGAGTCGGCCTCGATCACGCCGTCGGCGTGCAGCAGCTGCTCGGCGTGCTCCATGCCGTCTTCCGACAGGTGCACCTGCTTCTGCTTCTCGTCGACCCAGTAGTCGCCGGCGCCGTCCTCCTTCTCCTGCCGGGTCAGGCGCGGCACCACCTTGTTGACCTTGACGTAGAGCTGCGGCGAATCCTCGGCGGGGCCGGAGATGATCAGCGGCGTGCGCGCCTCGTCGATCAGGATCGAGTCGACCTCGTCGACGATCGCGTAGTGCAGCCCGCGCTGGTAGCGCTGGTCCTGCGACAGCGCCATGTTGTCGCGCAGGTAGTCGAAGCCGAATTCGTTGTTGGTGCCGTAGGTGATGTCGGCGGCGTACGCGGCGCGCTTGTCGGCGTGGTCCATGCCCGGCCACACGACGCCGACGCTCATGCCGAGGAAGCCGTAGACCTTGCCCATCCACGCCGAGTCGCGCCGCGCCAGGTAGTCGTTCACCGTGACCACGTGCACGCCCTTGCCTTCCAGCGCGTTCAGGTACACCGGCAGCGTCGCCACCAGGGTCTTGCCCTCGCCGGTGCGCATCTCGGCGATCTTGCCCGAATGCAGCACCATGCCGCCGATCAGCTGCACGTCGTAGTGGCGCAGGCCGAGCACGCGGCGCGAGGCCTCGCGCACGACGGCGAACGCCTCCGGCAGCAGCGCGTTCAGCGCCTCGCCGTTGGCCAGGCGCTGCCTGAAGGCAGCGGTCTTGGCGCGCAGTGCGTCGTCGTCGAGCTTTTGCAGCTCGGGTTCCAGCGCGTTGATGCGGGCCACGCTCTTGCGCAACTGGTGCACCACGCGCTCATTGCGGCTGCCAAACAGGCTCGTCAGGACACGGTTCAACATCGGCGATGCGCAGGCCAAGGAAATGGAAGGACGGACGCCCGCTGCGGCGGACGCGAAACGGCGATGATACTACGAGGCGGTCGCCACGCCCGCAAAGGCATGGCGACGCGGCGGCGGGGTTTCAACCCCGCGTGTTGGACCGGGCTCGCGCGGCGGGGTTCCCGCTCAGCGGTGGCCGCGCACGTAGGCCAGCGGATTGACCGGCCGGCCCTGGTACCACACCTCGAAGTGCACGTGCGGTCCGGTCGAGCGGCCGGTCGAGCCGACGTCGGCGATCACCTGCCCGGCGTGCACGCGCTGGCCCGGATGCACCAGCAGCCTGCTGGCGTGGGCGTAGCGCGTCATGTAGCCATTGCCGTGGTCGACCTCGACCACGTTGCCGTAGCCGGAGCGCGTGCTGGCGTAGGTAACCACGCCCTCGGCGACGGCGTGGATGCCGGTACCCCAGGCGGCGTCGATGTCGAGGCCCGCATGGAAGCCCTTCTCGCCCGAGAACGGATCGGCGCGGCTGCCGAAATAGGAGGCGATGTAGCCCGGCACCGGCATGCCGGTGGGGCGCAGCGCGGAATCGACCTTGCGGTCCAGCAGCAGGTTCTCGAGCACGTCGAGCTGGGCCTGCTGGCGGTCGAACTGCGCACGCAGGTCGTCGATCGAACGCCCGAGGCCCTGCGGCAGCGCGTAGCTGTCGCCGCCGGCGAGCTCCGGGCCGCCAACCGCGGGCGGCTGGTCGAAATCGAACTCGCCGTCGCCGAGCTTGCCGGCCTGGGTGAGGCGCTCGCCCAGCGCGTCCAGGCGCATCGCCTGCGCCTCGAGCCGGCCGAGCTGGACCGCCATCGCGTTCATGTCGCGCTCGGCACCACGCCGCACTTCGCCGAGCTGGACGCGCTGCTGCGCGACCTGCGCCTTCAGCGTCGCGATCTCGGCCAGCGCGCGATCGCGCGGGTTGGCCAGCCACAGCGCCAGGCCCGCACCGAGGCCCGCGCAGGCGAGCACCGCGGAGGCGAGGCCGACGGCGATGCGTCGGCGCACGCGCGTGCAGGTCAGATCGACGGTCTTGGGAGCCTTGGTGGACCTGGAGACGAGTAAGATATTCATGCGCACACGTTCGAGAAGGTTTCCGCCGTGCAGCCGTCGTCCCCATCACGCCGCAAACGCTCCGGGCCGGTGCCCGTGGGCGAATGCGTTTCCGTCGCGGCGCTGGCCGAACGCGCGCGCGAGCTGGATCGGATGGACCAGCGACTGCGCCAGACGCTGCCCGTCCCGCTCCGCGATCAGGTCAGGTTCGCGGATGTACGCAACGGTCGCGTCGTCTTTCTGGCGTCCTCTCCCGCCTGGGCTTCGAGGCTGCGCCTGGCACAGGCACAAATCCTCTCCACCGCGCGCACGCTGGGCGTGCGGGCCGAATCGGTCACCGTGAAAGTGGCAACCCTGCCGTCCGTTCCCCCGGAGCCGGCTGGGCGGAAGCCCCTTTCGCCTGCCGCCGCCCGCCACCTGCAGGCTGCGGCAAAGTCCCTCACAGACCCGGAATTGCGGGCCTTGTTCCTGGAACTGGCGTCCTTCGCCGAATTGTCTTCCCCGCACGGACGCTAGGTCCGCCCCTCTGGCGACGGGCTTGCCCCGTCGCGGTACCGCTTGTTGTTGTGGTGCGACTATCTCGAATCCCGCCCACCCGGTCCCGGATGGGCGTCACAAATGTCAACGGATGTTACACCGCCTGCGCCGGATGGGTATAGGAGATCGGAGCGGTCTCCGGATCCCTGAAGATCACCTCTTCCCACGCCTCGGCGTCGGCCATCAGCGTGCGCAGCAGCCGGTTGTTGAGCTCGTGGCCCGACTTGTGTCCGAAGAACGCGCCGATCAGGCTGTGGCCCAGCAGGTACAGGTCGCCGATCGCGTCGAGGATCTTGTGCTTGACGAACTCGTCCTCGTAGCGCAGGCCGTCCTCGTTCAGCACGCGATAGTCGTCCAGCACGATCGCGTTGTCCATCGAGCCGCCCAGCGCCAGGTTGCGTTCGCGCAGCATCTCGATGTCGCGCATGAACCCGAAGGTGCGCGCGCGGCTGACTTCCTTGACGAACGAGGTGGTCGAGAAGTCGATCTCGGCCATCGACGAGCGCTTGGTGAAGATCGGATGATTGAAGTCGATCGAGAAGCCCACCTTGAAGCCGTCGAACGGCTCGAAGCGGGCCCACTTGTCGCCATCCTGCACCTTGATCGGTTTCTTGATGCGGATGAAGCGCTTGGGCGCCTCCTGCTCCTCGATGCCGGCGGACTGCAGCAGGAACACGAAGGGTCCCGCGCTGCCGTCCATGATCGGCACTTCGGGCGCCGACAGGTCGACGTAGGCGTTGTCGATGCCCAGCCCGGCCATCGCCGAGAGCAGGTGCTCGACCGTGCCGACGCGCACGCCGTCCTTCACCAGCGTGCTGGAAAGGCGCGTATCGCCGACATTCTCGCAGCGGGAGGGGATCTCCACCGGGGGGGTCAGGTCGGTGCGGCGAAACACGATGCCCGTGTCCGCCGCTGCGGGCCGCAAGGTCATGTAGACCTTGTCGCCCGTGTGCAGACCGACGCCCGTCGCCCGGATGACGTTCTTGAGCGTACGCTGCTTGATCATTTCTAGTTGTAATCCCGTGGGGCAGCAGCAAAAGTGCGCCGGATGCTAGCACACCACCCGGCCCTGAAAATAAACCGGCCAGTCCAAATTCAGACGGCGGTCACGATTTCTTAACTTTTACTCTCCTCCGCCCCCGAAGGAAAGTGCCGCGGCCATCCACCCGGGAATGGCCGCGGCCAAGGCTGCCCCGCCTTCGCGAGAAGGCGGCCTGACCGGGGCGGCGGACGGGGAGCCGCCCCGGTGGGGATTACTCCCCCGGTCGCCCGGACCGGGGGATGCGCGCCGCGTCACCGCGGGCGCCGCCCCGCCGTCGCCGGCGGGGCCGGAGCGTCGGCCTCAATCCGCCTGGCGGCGCAGGAACGCCGGGATGTCCAGGTAGTCGATGGTCGGCTCGGGCTTGGCCTCCACCTGCGCCTCGGCCTGGGCGCGCGGCGCCGGCGCGCGGGCCGGGGCGGCGTAGTCCACCACCTCGGTGCCGGTACCGGTGCGCAGCATCACCGGGCGCGGGCGCGGCGCCGGTGCCTCCTCGCGCCGCATCGCCGGCGCGCCGCGGGTGACGACGGCGCGGTTGAGGCCGGTGGCGACCACGGTCACGCGGACGTCGTCCTGCAGGTCCGGGTCGAGCGCGGTACCGATCACCACGGTGGCGTCCTCGCTGGCGAAGTCGTGCACCACGCGGCCGATCTCGTCGAACTCGCGCATGGTCAGGTTCGGGCCGGCGGTGACGTTGACCAGGATGCCGCAGGCGCCGGACAGGTTGACGTCCTCCAGCAGCGGGTTGTTGATCGCCGACTCGGCCGCGGCCTGGGCGCGGTCGTCGCCGCGGGCGGTGCCGGTGCCCATCATCGCCATGCCCATCTCGGACATCACCGTGCGCACGTCGGCGAAGTCGACGTTGATCAGGCCCGGACGGGTGATCAGGTCGGCGATGCCCTGCACGGCGCCGAGCAGCACGTCGTTGGCGGCCTTGAAGGCGCTGAGCAGCGTGACCTCGCGGCCGAGCACGGTCAGCAGCTTCTCGTTCGGCACCGTGATCAGCGAGTCGACGTGCTGCTGCAGGTCCTCGATGCCCTTCAGCGCGACCTGCATGCGCCGGCGCCCTTCGAACGGGAACGGCTTGGTGACGATCGCCACGGTCAGGATGCCCATCTCCTTGGCCAGCTGCGCCACCACCGGCGCCGCGCCGGTGCCGGTGCCGCCGCCCATGCCGGCGGTGATGAACACCATGTCGGCGCCTTCCATCATCTCGACCACGCGCTCGCGGTCCTCGAGCGCGGCCTGGCGGCCGACCTCGGGGTTGGCGCCGGCGCCGAGGCCCTTGGTCACGTTGGCCCCCAATTGCAGGGTCACCTTGGCGCCGGAGTTCTTCAGCGCCTGCGCGTCGGTGTTGGCGCAGATGAACTCGACGCCGTCGATCTGCGAATTGACCATGTGGGCCACGGCGTTGCCGCCGCCGCCGCCCACGCCGATCACCTTGATCACCGCATTGGGTGCGAGTTTCTCGACCAGCTCGAACATTTCCCGTCCTCCGTCTTTGCGATCTCGTTGTTTTGTCGTCTTCCCGCGCCGCGCTCCTGCGCGGTTCGGGTACAAGGGCGGCGACCCGCACCGCCCGGCGGCGCCTCCTGCGCCGCTAGAAGTTCTTGCTCAACCAGCCGCGCATGCGGCCGATCACGTCGCCGACGCTGCCCGCCACCGGACCCGGCGCGTGGCGCATGCCGCCCATGCGCGCGCCGTGCAGCAGCAGGCCGACGCCGGTGGCGTGGATCTGGTTGGAAACCACGTCGGCGAGCCCGGTGACGTGCTGCGGCATGCCGACGCGCACCATCTTGTGGAAGATCTCCTCGGCCAGCTCCAGCGCGCCCTCCATCTTGGCGGCGCCGCCGCTGAGCACGATGCCGGCCGCGACCAGGCTCTCGTAGCCGGAGCGGCGCAGCTCGTCCTGCACCATCTCGAAGATCTCCTCGTAGCGCGCCTGCACCGACTGCGCGAGCGCCTGGCGCGCCAGCCGCCGCGGCGGGCGGTCGCCGACGCTGGGCACCTGGATGGTTTCCTCGGCGTGGGCGAGCTGGGCCAGCGCGCAGGCGTACTTGATCTTGATCTCCTCCGCGTGCGCGTTCGGCGTGTGCACGCCGTAGGCGATGTCGTTTGTGACCTGGTCGCCGCCGACCGGCAGCGACTTGGTGTAGCGGATCGCGCCCTGCGTGTAGATGGCGATGTCGGTGGTGCCGGCGCCGAGGTCGACCACGCACACGCCGAGCTCGCGCTCGTCGTCGGTCAGCACCGCCTTGGCGCTGGCCACCGCGGCCGGCACCAGCTCGTCGACTGCCAGCCCGCAGCGATTGATGCACTTGCTGATGTTCTGCACCGCGCTGGCCGCGCCGGTGACCAGGTGCACGCTGGACTCGAGGCGCACGCCGCTCATGCCGACCGGGTGGCGGATGCCGTCCTGGCCGTCGATGCGGTACTCCTGCGGCTCCTTGTAGAGCACCTTGCGGTCGGCCGGGATCGCCACCG